>JAQUNW010000004.1 GCA_028717385.1 Dehalococcoidales bacterium
TGCAATTGTTAAAACAATCACTTCTTCGCAAATGCTGAACAAGCTAGGGGAGTTGTAAGGAGTACCGGTATACGAAGTACCGGTTGGTTTCAAATACGTAGCACCAGTAATGCTAGAACACAATGCAATGATAGGAGGGGAGGAAAGCGGAGGATATGGTTATCGCGGCCATATTCCCGAGCGCGATGGGGTACTTTCTGGCCTTTTCTTTCTGGATTACATGGTGAAAACCGGTAAATCTCCCTCCCAATTAATCGAAACGCTTTACAGCAAGGTTGGGCCTCATTATTATGAACGGGAAGACCTGATATTTGCTTCCGTCAACAAGGAGGAAATTTTCAACCGGATCAAACAGGCAAATCCCTGCTCCATTGCAGGATATGAAGTTATTAAAAGGGATAATTTCGACGGAGTGCGCTTTCTTCTCAATGACCATTCCTGGCTGCTTATCCGCTTTTCAGGTACTGAACCTTTACTGCGCATATATGCCGAGTCCAACAGCCCAGATCGAGCAGCTGGACTAATTCAGGAGGGAAGGGCCTTGGCTGGCCTTTAAGGAGGTTGATTTGAGCGCTAAGCTGCCACAGAAAACAATAAAACCATGGGGTTGGGAGCTTCTATATGCTCTTACAGAAGACTATGCTGGTAAAATTATTTTTATCAAGAAAGACCACCGCCTAAGCTTGCAATACCACCGTACAAAAGAAGAAACCATGCACCTGTTTTCAGGGAGCGTCGTATTTGAAACAGGTGATTCTACTTCTGATCTTAAACAACAGATCATTCGACCAGGGCAGAGCCTGCATCTTGCTCCAGGAACTTTACATCGCATAAAAGCAAGTGAAGACAGTGTTATCCTGGAAGTGTCCACCCCGGAACTGGATGATGTTACACGATTGGTTGATGATTACGGGAGAGCAGGGAAATGACTCCCATCAATTTATACTCGATAATGAAAATTGAATCTGAAATTGCTGATCTTATTAATTCTCAGCACCCCACAGAAGTCTCATTATGTGAACAGCTTTTAAGCAGTTATCTCAATGGATTCAGCACCCTGCCGCCTATTAGTGATTCAATCGGCCTCAGGACAGTTTTATTGTTGCTTACTACTCGGGGGTTTAATTCCCTGTGGTCTTCCTTTAATCTGTTCAGAAGAGGTTATTATTCACAATCCATTATCCTGACTCGCTCTGCCCTTGAAGACTGGCTAACCGGCGAAGACAGCCGTACCAATCCCGAAACCCTGAATCTCCTGCTGGAAGGCAAGGATGAGTTCTGGAAGCGTGAATTCAAGTTCAACCAGATGGCCAAAAGACTTCCCGAACAAATAGCGGAATCATGGAAATCCATCTATGATTCCATGAGCTGCATTGCCCATCCCCGAACACCTTCGCTCACTATGCTATTCACTCCTTCCAAAGATATCCGGTTGGGTCCTTATTATGACAAATACCATTTTTTAAAATCCTACCAGGTATGGCTGGTTGCTATTTCACTTCTCCCTGAAGCCCTCTTTAGCGTAATGGAAACTGAAGCGGAAGACTGGTGGCAAACATACTCGCCATTGTATGCAACTACTTTACCAGAAATAGAAAACGTTAAGAAACAACTTGAAAACTGGAAGTCATAATCGGTAAATATATAAAAAAAGCCGCGGTTACTCCGCGGCTTTTTTGTTTTCCAGCTAAACCTTTTAACGCTTGGTGTACTGAGGAGCTTTGCGTGCCCGTTTAAGACCTGGCTTCTTGCGTTCCTTAATTCGTGGATCCCTGGTAAGTAATCCATTTTCTCTCAATTGAGCGCGAAATTTGTCATCGAATTCGGAAAGAGCCCTGGCAATACCGTGCCGTATAGCTTCACACTGCCCGGTAATTCCGCCACCATTAACTTTAACCACAACATCAAATTTGCTCATTGTTCCGGTTACTTCAAAGGGTTTCAAAATTGCCTGGCGATATTGTACCCGGTTAAAACGCTCTTCAAAAGGTGCTCCGTCCACCAGGATAGCGCCATTCCCTGTATAGAGCTTAACCTGTGCAACAGCAGTTTTCCGCCTGCCAGTACCATGTAAGTATTCTTTCTGCTTTTCTATCATATTCCTCTCCCGGTTTAAGCCTGGTCCTCACCGGCAAGCCCCACTTGTGATGCGTGGGGATGCTCTGCTCCGGCATAGACACGTAATTTGCTCATCATTTGTTTACCCAGTTTGTTTTGCGGCAACATTCCTTTAACGGCATGCTCGATAGCCTTTTCTGGCTTGGTTGCTAATACACGTTCCAAACTTTCGGCCTTAAAACCTCCCGGGTACCCCGAGTGCCGATAGTAAAACTTATCGTTCATCTTGTTGCCGGTTACTTTTATCTTTGCGGCATTGATAACTACGACATTGTCACCAACATCAAGATGCCGAGCAAATTTTACCTTGCCCTTACCCATTAGAAGACACGCGATTTCAGTTGCCAAGTCTCCAAGAATGCGCTCTTCTGCATCTAAAACATGCCACTGGCGCTCTATATCTGCCTGTTTAACCGAATATGTATTCATTCCAGACTCTCTTCCTTTAATTCCCTGGTATAGTTTACCTTGTGTAAAATCAAACCTTTCGACGGAGCAGTCGGTTGAGCCAACCCAACTGTATGTGCATTCATTATATCTTTTAAGGCCTCTGGTGTCATCTGTCCCCGGCCAATTCTAATAAGAGGTCCAACCGTGTTTCGCACCTGGTGTGGCAAAAACGCATTAGCCTCTATTTCCACCACGACCATACCGTCTTCATCAATGCGGCTGACCCCTGCTTTAATAACCCTGCGAGTGGTAGAACGAAGAGGTTCAGTCGGCGAAGCAAATGAACTGAAATCGTGCGTACCTACCAGATACCCGCATGCAGTATTCATCGCCGTTACGTCAAGTTTTCCCCTAATCTGCACAGAATATGCATCTCTCAAGGGTGCCCGACTATCACGATTGAGAATATAATACCTGTATCGACGACTAACCGCTCGGCGGCGAACATCAAAGCCCTCTCGCACCCGGTATGCCACTTTCACTGAAATGTCGCTGGGCAGATAATAATTCATACCACCAACGAAATCCCGCGTTTGCAAACAAGAACCTGTTTTAAACGAAACTACCTGTCCGTAAGCATGCACCCCGCTGTCGGTACGACTCGATCCATATACCCGGCTGAAACAGCCGGTGAGTTTTTCTAATCCCTTTTCAAGTTCACCCTGTATAGTCGGGTGGTTTCTTTGCAGCTGGAAACCAGCATAACGGGATCCATCGTATTCAACAACCAGCACTATCTGGCTTACTGTTGCCACGTCAGCCCGGGATGTTTCAGGAGAACCGGGCAGGCTATTATTGCCCGCAATATTATCCTCCGGGCTTTGTAAAAGAGCAGAACCCATTATTCAACCAGTTCTAACCTTGCCATTGGCGCCCCGTCACCGATTCTCGCTCCCAGCTTGGTGATACGGGTATAACCGCCAGGTCTTTCAGAGTAGCGTTTGGCCAGTTCATCAAAAAGTTTGTCAACAACCTTATCATCGTAAAGATAAGCCAAAGCTTTTCTTCTGGAAGCCAAGCCCCCATCCTTGCTCAGAGTGATAATACGCTCAGCTATCGGGCGTGTTTCTTTTGCCTTAGCTAAAGTGGTATCAATCTTGCCATAATCGAGCAGATCAGTGACCAGCTTTCTAAAGAGAGCGCGGCGCTGCCCCGAATTCCTGCCCAGTTTTCTTCCATCTAATTTATGTCTCATGAATCAATCACCTTACCAAGTAATAACTATTATGATAATTCGTCGGGCTCTTCATCCAGAGCCTCATCTGCTTCATCAACTTTGGAATTTTCCTCCGTTGCTCTGGTACCTGCTTCAGTATTTCCAGGTTTGATTCTCAAGCCGCTGCCGCCGCCTAAAACCATACCCATTTCCTTGAGCTTATCCTCAACTTCTTTGCGAGATTTGGAACCAAAATTCCTGAGAGAGGCAACTTCTTCCTCGTTCATGGTGACCAGTTCTCCCACAGTATTGATATCGCCACGCTTAAGACAATTCAGCGCTCGAACTGAGAAATTGAGCTGCTCGATTGGCATGTTATAAATGTCTTCAGGAATAGTTGCCCTGAATACTTTCTTCTTTTGCTCAGCGTTAGAGACTGCACCATATTCAACGAAAGCTTCGAGCTGCTCTTTAAGAATATCGGCAGCCATGCTGACGGCTGTAGCGGGAGTAATAGTACCATCAGTCCATACCTCAAGGCGTAACCGTTCCTGGCTGGTTTCTCGCCCGATATGCATTGGTTCAGTGGTAAAGTTCGCTTTCCGCACCGGGCTAAAAATAGCGTCGACAGGTATGGTGCCAACCGGCATATCGTCTTTAGTGGTGCCCGCTTGATATCCAATGCCCATCTCCACCGTAAGTTCGACATAGAGTTTGCCATCAGGTGAATCGATAGTTGCCAGGTACAAATCAGGATTAACAACCTCGAAATCCATGTTGGGCTCGATATCCGAAGCATACACTTTACCTTCACCCTGCTTAGACAAAACGAGTTTCCCGGGCTGACCGGAAAGAGGCCTCAAGCGTAACTCTTTTACATTCATGAGAAAGGCAAGTACATCTTCCTTGATAAAAGGAATAGGAGAAAACTCATGATGAATACCATCAATCCATACTTGCGTTACAGCCGCTCCCGGCAAATAGCGCAGCATAATACGCCGCAGAGAATTGCCCATAGTAACGCCAAAACCTGTTTCCAGCGGCTCGGCAACAAAGTGGCCGTAATTGACCTCTTCTTCAATACATTCTATTTTAGGAACAACCAAGCTATACAACCACAAACCTCCTTAAACCGGCTATCGGGAGTAGTATTCAACCACAGCCGCTGTATCAAACCGAATTCCGACATCTTCTGGAGTCGGGGGCGTTACCACCTGCCCCTCCATCTTAGTTTTATCAACACTAAGCCATTGGGGCGTAGTTTTGCTTCCTATATTCTCAACCAGCTGTTTATAATATTCTGTTTTACGACTTCCTTCACGCCAGCCAATCACGTCCCCTTCCTGTACCATGCATGAAGGTATATTGGTCTTTCTACCATTAAGCGTTATATGACCGTGACGAACAATCTGCCTCGCCTGAGACAGTGAATCAGCAAAACCCAGACGAAAGACTGCATTATCAAGACGCCTTTCAAGTAATGTAATCAGGTTATCACCAGTCACGCCGGGTTGTCGGTTAGCTTCGGCAAAGAAGCGTCGAAGCTGTCTTTCCATTAAACCATAGCTAAAACGTACCTTTTGTTTTTCCCGCAACTGCACCCCGTGATCGGAAATACGCCGTCGACGGGCTGTCTGTGGACCGGGAGCCTTAGGTTTTTTATCAAATACGCATCGCGTGAGGCACTTATCGCCTTTCAGCATCAGTTTTTCGCCGCTACGCCGGCATAAACGACAGCGAGCTTCAGTATACCTGGCCATTAGACTCTCCTCCTTTTACGAGCACGGCAACCGTTATGAGGGATTGGAGTTATATCCCTTATACTGGCAACATTAAGACCTGTGCTCTGCAGAGAACGTATTGCCGCTTCGCGCCCACTCCCCGGTCCTTTAACATAAACATGTATTTCCTTCAAGCCATGCTCAATGCCTTTTTTGGCGGCATTGGCAGCTGCTAGCTGGGCTGCATAAGGAGTACTTTTACGCGATCCTTTAAAACCAGCCATGCCAGCTGAGGCTGAAGCGATTACATTACCCTGAGGGTCGGTAAGAGTAATAATTGTATTATTGAAAGTTGCCTGAATATAAGCCCGACCCAAGGGTATATTCTTACGCTCTTTCTTCCTGATGCGAGTACGTTTTTTGACCATTTTCTCTCCTAGTTAACCTTTACTACTTCTTGGCCATGCCACGGCGCTGCCCTCTACCGGCAACTGTCTTGCGTTCACCGCGCCTGGTACGAGCATTTGTACGAGTTCTCTGACCTCGGGCAGGCAGGTTGCGCCGGTGGCGCATTCCCCGATAACTGCCAATATCCATTAACCTTTTGATATTTAGGGTGTTCTCCTTGCGTAAATCACCCTCAACCTTCATACCTTTAGCTATCACTTCCCTTAGGCGGTTGATTTCGTCCTCGGTAAGACTGCTAACTTCCTTGGCGCGCTCGATACCGACTTCATCCAGGATTTTCAAGCTTGTAGTGCGCCCAATACCATAGATATATTGCAGTGCTACCCAGACCTGCTTCGTTTTAGGGATATCAACTCCGGCAATACGTGCCATTAAAGCCTCCTCTTAACTAACCCTGACGTTGTTTGTGCTTGGGATTGGTGCATATCACCCTGACCACCCCATGGCGTCTTATTATTTTGCATTTATCGCATACCTTTTTTACAGATGCCTTTACCTTCATTACGCTCTTTCCATCATTTTATTTTAAACGATAGGTAATTCTACCACGAGTAAGGTCATATGGGGAAAGTTCCACCAGGACCTTATCACCGGGCAGTATCCGGATATAATGCACCCGGAGCTTACCTGATATATGAGCCAGTACCACATGCCCATTTGCCAATTCAACCCGAAAGGTTGCATTGGCCAGGGCTTCCTGTACCGTACCTTCAACTTCAATCGCCTCTTTTTTTGCCATATCTTTTAAACCGCTGTAAGTATCTCAGCTCCTCCATCATTTATAGCAATAGTATGCTCAAAATGAGCGGCCATACTGCCATCAGCAGTATAAACTACCCAGCGGTCATTACCAACCCTGGTAAGCCAAGTGCCAGTTGTGACCATAGGCTCAATAGCAAGTGTCATACCTTTTTTCAACTGCAATCCTGTTCCAATTTTACCGAAATTCGGAATTTGCGGATCTTCGTGCATATTCCTTCCTATCCCATGGCCAGTATATTCACGTATCACCGCGTAACCACGACTCTCAACGTATTCCTGAATGGCAGCCGAAATATCTCCTATCCGCTTGCCTGCATGGGCAACATCGATACCAGCTTGTAAAGCGTTTCGAGTCACATCAATAAGATCGATCGCGCCGGGATCAATTTTCCCAGCCCCAACGGTAATGGCCGTATCCCCCTGAAATCCTTCAATCTCGAGTCCGAAGTCCAGGGAAACGATGTCACCTTCTCGGATTACTCTTTCGCCAGGTATACCATGTACTATTTCATTGTTAATAGAAACACACAATGAAGCCGGAAAACCCTGGTAACCTTTGAAGGTGGGTTTTCCTCCCATTATCTTTGCTTCTTCGTTTGCTATATCATCAAGTTCACGGGTTTTTATCCCCGGCTTAACACTTTTAGCCAGCTTCTCCAGCACTATAGCAGTAGCTTTACCGGCACGGCGCATGAGTTCCAGTTCGCGCTTTGACTTTATAATAACTGCCAACTGATCACTCCAGCGCTCGTATTATGCGCTTTGTAATTGTTTTAATCCCGCCCTGGCCTTCAATTTCAACCAGCTTATTCTGATTACGGTAGTAATCAATCAGCGGAGCTGTCTCTTTAAAATAGACCTCCAGCCTCCGATTTACAGTTTCCGGTTTATCATCGGTGCGCTGGTAAAGTTCACCGCTACAAGCTGGGCATCCTTCCTTATAAGGATTTTCGGTGTCACAGGATGAGTATGGCGACTGACATTCACGGCAAAGCCATCTGCTGGACAAGCGTTTAACGAGTTCGGGTTGTGCTACTTGAATATCTACTACTCGATCAATAGCCTTATTTTGTTTTTCAAGTGCTTCATCCAGTGCTAATGCCTGGTTATAGTTACGGGGAAAACCATCGAGAATTACCCCTTTTCCTTCGCCAATGTTAATCAAACGTTCCAGTATCACACGGATGGTTATTTCATCCGGTACGAGCTCCCCGCGTTCCATATAGCTCTGGACTTCGGCCCCCAGCTCACTTTGCTGCTTCACAGCCTGCCGAAACAAATCACCAGGAGCAAGATGCTCGAGTTCAAGTTCGCTGGCTACACGTTCGGCTTGGGTTCCTTTGCCTGCCCCTGGGGGGCCCATAAAAATAATATACATCACTAAACCGAATAGAACCCTATTTAATAAAGCCTTCATAACGGCGCATTGCCAGCTGGGCTTCAAGTTGTTTCATAGTATCCAAAACAACACCCACAACAATGAGCATGCCGAAACTCGAAAGCTGAAGAGTCTGCACATTAGTAACGGTTTGCGCAATCACCGGAATTATAGCTATGAAAGCCAGGAACAATGCTCCCGCCCAGGTGATGCGGTTAATTACGCCATTCAAATATTTTTCCGTCTGTTTACCTGGCCTCACACCAGGTATGAAGCCGCCCTGCCTCTGTAGAGTGCCTGGAAGATCTTGCTGCTGAAAGATAACCATGGTATAGAAGAAAGCAAAGAATACCACCAGCAGAAAGTTGAGCCCCCAATAAATTAAACCAAGCGGCATTTCAGCATTGGAACTGAAAATATTAACAATATGATTGGCAAAATTGGCCTCTTCCCCGGTCGGATTGGCAAAATAGCTTGCCACAATACTGGGAAACATTACAAACGCCATGGCAAATATCAGTGGAATCATCCCGGCCGTATTGACCCGCAAAGGTATATAGGTAGAACCTGACTGGCGGTACATTCTGCCGCCCTTGATTACACTTTTTGCATATTGAACTGGTATACGTCTATGAGCTTCGGTAAAAAGTACAATTAGCGCCGTTGTAGCAATAACAATAACAATGAATGCAACCAGGCCTAAAACCTGCCCTTGCTCACCAGCCAGTATACCTTCGCCAACCATACTCGGAATGCCAGATATAATACCGGCGAATATTATAATTGATATGCCATTACCGATGCCATATTGGGTAATTTGTTCCCCTAACCAAACCAAAAACAGAGTACCAGCAATCATGGCGACAATAATAGCGGCTGTTGTGATTCCATCGGTTGATGCCACAGCACCATTAGCCTGCAGTAATGCCAGCTGTCCATAACTAGCAAATGCCGCCAGCGGAACCGTTAGCAAATGAGTATATAAATTTATTTTATTGCGCCCGGCTTCACCCTCCTGGGACAGTGCCTGCAGTTTAGGGATAACTGGCGTCATTAGCTGCATCACGATGGTAGATGTAATATAGGGATACACTCCCATAGCGGCTACGCTGAAATTTCTCATAGCTCCACCGCTGAAGAGGTCAAACATACCTAAAAGAGCGTTCGAGTGGAAGAATTCGGCAAGGATTGCCGCATTCACTCCGGGAACAGGAATATGTGCTATCAGGCGGAAAACAATAATCGCTCCGAATACGACCAGCAACCTGCGCCGTAAATCAGGCAGGCTGAAAGCATCGATCATAGCCTGGAGTAATCTAGGCCTGGATTGCACCTGAGCCAAAAGGGACCTCCTCAATCCGGCCGCCAGCAGCTTCAATTTTAGCTCTTGCGGCATCGGAAAACTTATTAGCGCTTACAACAAGCGGTCTATCCAAATCACCATTGGCTAGTACCTTGACCGGTTTTGCCAACGTTTTTATAAGACCTGCTTTTAACAATTTTTCAATACTAACTTCAGTATCGGGTTCGAATATAATCAATTCTTCGATATTTACCAGACTAAACTGCGTTTTAAAAATATTGGTAAATCCACGCTTGCGCGGTAACCGTTTAATGATTGGCAGCTGACCACCTTCAAAACCCGGTCTTATGTTATATCCCGCGCGTGCTTTTTGACCTTTTAAACCACGGCATGAATAAGTGCCATGGCCACTTGCATTTCCGCGCCCGACCCTTTTTCTATCTTTCTTTGAACCGGGAGCCGGTGCTAGTTCATTCAAATTCACTGGCTCGCCTCCTCTATTGTTACTAAATGTCTTACTTTCACTATCATCCCACGTAAAGACTGGGAGTCTTCTTTCACCACACTCTGGTTGATCTTGTTCAAACCAAGAGATTTTAACGTTAAACGCTGGTCTTCGGGATAACCGATAGGACTATGCGTGCATGTTATGCGTAATTTAGCCATTAACAGCCGCCTCCGGTTCTAATTCAATCCCTTTCCGGCGGGCTATTTCAGCTTTCGGATCACGTAGCTGACCAAGAGCGTAAATAGTTGCTTTAGCTACGTTGATAGGGTTGGAGCTACCAAGCGACTTACTGAGAACATCTTTAACACCAGCGGCCTCAACCACCGCCCTGACAGCACCCCCGGCTATGATTCCCGTACCAGGTGTAGCGGGCTTTAAAAACACAACACTTGCTCCAAGTTTTACTGTAGCCTCACTCGGAATTGTGTTGCCCTTTAATGGCACTTTCACAATATTTTTACGAGCGTAAGCGCCAGCCTTGGCAATAGCCGAAGGCACTTCGTTGGATTTTGCAAGCCCAATTCCTACATGGCCGGCGCCATCACCAACCACTACCAGTGCATTGAAACGCATGCGCTTCCCACCCTTGACCACCTTGGAAACCCGGTTAAGGGCAATAAGCTTTTCATTAAGCACCAGCTCATCGGGATTGATTTTGGCTGTTCGCACTTCTTTTTTACTCACTCCGCACTCCCTTAGAACTTAAGTCCTGCTTTACGGGCGGCTTCCGCTAAAGATTTGACCCGGCCGTGATACTTGTAACCACCACGGTCGAAAACGACCTGCGTGATTCCTTTCTCACGAGCTTTTTGGGCAATCAGTTCGCCAACCATTTCAGCATGAGAACTCTTATTTTTATTTTCCAGATTGTCTTTTATTGTTATATCCAATGTTGAAGCAGCCGCCAAGGTATGTCCACAAGAATCGTCGATTACCTGCACATATATATGGTTCAGGCTGCGAAATACTGCCAGTCTTGGCCTTTCACTATCGCCCCTGACTTTGCTGCGCACACGTGCATGCCTTATCAATCTGGCAGCGCGAGAATTAACCTTGGCCATTATTTTTTACCCCCTACTGCCTTACCAGCCTTGCCAGGTTTAATGCGGATCTTTTCACCAGCGTAACGCACACCTTTCCCTTTATAAGCGTCTGGCAGACGAGACTTCTTGATTTCTGCAGCAATCTTGCCAACCTTTTCCTTATCAATACCGATAACTTTTATTTTATTCGGATTTTCCAGTTCAAACATAATCCCGGGCTCAGGATCAAAATCACATGTGTGCGAAAATCCCAGTTTTAAAACCAGCTTCTCGCCCACCTTCTCAGCCCGGTATCCTACGCCAACAATCTCAAGGCTCTTTTCAAATCCCTTGGAAACACCTTCTACCATGTTAGCAATCAACGCACGGGTTAAACCATGCTGGGCACGGTGTTCACGCGCATCGCTAGGTCGGTTTATTCTAAGTATCCCGTCCTCAAGCTTGATTTCCATCGCAGGGTTAATCTTGCGGGACAGCTCTCCCTTAGGACCCTTGACCTTAATATCGTGTTCTTTAATTTCTACCGACACCCCCTGGGGCACGGTTATTGGCATTCTTCCAATTCTAGACATTCTTAGACCTCAATATTTCTACCAGATAAACCCTAGTATTTCGCCGCCAACCCCCTTGCGATAAGCCTCACCACCAGTCATCACTCCCTTTGAAGTGGAAATGACTGCGATTCCGGCGCCGCCGTAAACCCGGGGGATTTGAGTCGACGGAACATAAACTCTAAGCCCTGGTTTGCTAACCCTTTTTAAGCCATTAATAAATGGGCGTCTTACATCATCATATTTCAGGTTTATTTTAACCTGTTTTTTAGTTTTCTCGCCTTCAACCTCATAGTCAGCTATAAACCCTTCTTCTTTAAGAATTTTGGCAATGGCTATTTTCGTTTTGGAAGCCGGTATTGCCACGGTTTCATGCTGTACCATAACCGCATTACGTATGCGGGTCAACATATCACTTATTGGATCAGATACTGTCATGCTTTTTTCTCCCTGCTACCAGCTTGCTTTCTTTACACCAGGAATCAATCCCCTGGATGCCATTTCCCTAAAACATATTCTACAAAGGCCAAAATCCCTTATATAAGCCCTGGGTCGACCGCATTTCATGCAGCGGGAATACCCGCGGGATTTAAATTTAGGAAGCCTGTTAGCCTTAATTACCATTGATTTCTTAGCCATAATAACTCCTTAATTCCTGGTGAAGGGCATACCCAAGAGTTCCAGAAGCCGCCTGGCTTCCCGGTCTGTGCGAGCTGTAGTAACAACTGTTACCTCAAGCCCTCTCAACTTATCAACTTTATCGAATTCTATCTCGGGGAACATTATTTGCTCTTTAAAACCAAGAGTGTAATTACCCTGGCCGTCAAACGCGTCGGCACTTACTCCCTGGAAATCACGGATCCTGGGTAATACCACGTTTATTACTTTATCCAGAAACTCGTGCATCCTGCGCCCACGCAACGTAACCTTTAAACCAACCGGCATACCTTCTCTAAGCTTGAACGCCGATATCGACCGCTTGGATCGAGTAGTAACAGGGTGTTGCCCGCTTATCGCAGTGAGATCACTTTCAGCCGCTTCAATAGCCTTGGCGTTTTGAATGGCTTCTCCGACTCCGATATTAAGCACGATTTTTACCAACCGCGGGACTTGCATTACATTACTGTAGCCAAACTCTTTCATCAAGCCCGGCGCAACTTCATTTTGGTATTTTTCCTTGAGAGCCAACATCTAATCTACAACCTCTTTGCACGATTTACAGTAGCGCACCTTTTTGCCGTCATCCAACTTGCGATATCCCAGACGCACTGGTTTATGGCACTTATCACACAGATACATCACATTGGATATATCCATGGGTGACTCTCGCTCGATAATGCCTGCCTGACGGGCTTGTTTTGTCGGACGCGCATGTTTCTTGACCATATTAATCCCATCAACCATCAACTGTCCGTCACGTGTTATAACTTGGCGAACCTTGCCTTTTTTTCCTTTGTCCTTACCGGCGGTAACCAACACTGTATCGTTCTTTTTTATTTTCATAATTACTAAATCACCTCTGGCGCCAGGGAAAGAATCTTGGTGTAGTCTTTATCTCGCAATTCACGAGCTACCGGGCCAAATATACGAGTTCCCTTAGGGTTATTTTTATCGGTAAGTATCACAGCTGCATTTTCGTCGAACCTGATATACGAACCGTCATAACGCTTGTATGGTTTGGAAACACGCACGACTACTGCTCTGACAACCTCTCCCTTTTTAACAGATGATTCCGGAATAGCCTTCTTTACGGAGGCAACTATAACATCACCTACGCGTGCACATCTTTTTCCGGAACCACCAGGAACATTGATGCACATTATCTGACGGGCTCCGGTATTGTCTGCTACTTTTAAACGAGTCTGTGGCTGTATCATATTATTCTGCCTTTTCGACCTCGGGTACGAGTTCTTCTTCTTTTAATTCGGCCACTTCCTTACGGGTAATAATTTCCAGCAAACGCCACCGCTTTTCTTTGGAAAGAGGCCTTGTTTCGATAATTTTTACTTTATCGCCAGCCTGGCACTGATTATTCTCATCATGTACTTTATATTTAATAACTCTTCGAAAAGTCTTCCGATAAAGAGGATGTCTTTTAACAACTTCAACACCCACAATAGCCGTTTTATCCATTTTTCGGCTGACAACAAAACCTATCCTGGTCTTTCTTCTGGCTTCCATATTTTTGTTATACTCCCAGCTCTCGTTCCCTCTTGATTGTCCTCAGCCGGGCTATCTCCTTTTTAATCTTGCTAATATCCTTGGGGCTTTTTAACTGTCGTGTAGCTGCCTTGAAGCGCATGTCGAGCAATTCTTTCTGTGCTTCTTCCAGCCGTTTTAAAAGCTCGCCATCGGTCATTTCTCGTATATTAGTTTTCATCGGCCGCCTCCTCCTCGACAGTTTCCTGCGCGCGTGCAATAAACTGGGTGCCGAGCGGAAGCTTATGTCCGGCGAGGCGCATTGCCTCCTTGGCATGATCAAAAGTGACTCCGCTGATTTCAAATAGGATGCGCCCTCGCTTTACTACCGAAACCCAATGATCCATAGGACCTTTACCGGAACCCATACGAGTTTCAGCCGGTTTCTTGGTAACTGGCTTATCCGGGAAAACGCGAATCCATATCTTGCCACCACGCTTAACATAATGGACTATCGCCCGCCTGGCGGATTCTATCTGTCTGGCAGTAACCCACGCCGAACTTGTAGCCTGAAGCGCGTATTCGCCATGTTCAATGATAGCCCCGCGGTGGGCCATGCCCCTGCGATGGCCTTTATGTGATTTTCGATATTTAACTCTCTTCGGTTGAAGCATCGTGCTCTTCCTCTACTGTCTTAGCCTTTTTCTTTTTTGCAGAAACCGATTTGCCCTTTTCTTCACCGGCTAAAGGCTCATCTTCTCCATCAGCCGCTTTTTTTGCTTTGGTTGCCGATTTGGCAGCTGTAACTATTTTGGAAGATTTGCTTTTTAATGTTTCCTCTTCACCAGCCGCCTGTTCTTCCACTACTTGAGCTTTAACTCTGCGTTTTGGCTTGGCCACTTCTGTAGCTTCAGCAGTGACACTGTCAGCCGCGGAATCCTCATCAGCAACACCTGTACCGGTTTTAGCTTTAACCTTACGGCTTGCAGTGGCCTTTTTTTCTTTTTCAACAGCAGTCGAGATTTCGTCAGTTGCTATTTCAGCACTTTCGTTACCTTCGACAGCTTCTGTTGCGGTTACCTCAACCACTGCTGGTACGGCTGCCTCAACGGCTTCTTCTTCCTGCTCAGGGAGAATATCGCCCCGATATAGCCATACCTTAATACCAATTCGCCCCATTAGGGTATGAGCTTCAGTAAAACCATAGTCCACATCGGCTCGAATAGTATGCAACGGCACCCTTCCTTGGTGCATTACCTGACTTCGTGCTATCTCAACACCGCCCAGCCTTCCAGCGCAATTGATCTTGATTCCTTGTGCGCCAGCTTGCATGCTCCGGAATAAAGCCTGCTTCATCGCCCGTCGGTAAGCAACCCTGCGTTCAATCTGTTCTGCTAGCGACCTGGCAACCAGGAAAGCATCGAGTTCTGGCTGGCGAATCTCCTGCACATTCAGCTGGAGCTTCTTTCCGATAAGCTCTTCCAAATTTCGACGGGTTTCATCCACACGTTGTCCGCCCCGGCCAATTACAATACCCGGTCTTGCAGTGTGAATAGTCACAATAATTTTATTGGCCGGCCTTTCGATTTCAATAAGTGATACTCCGGCATCTCCGTATTTTTTGGTTATCGCCTTACGTATCTCCATATCTTCCTGAAGATATTCTACGTAACGCTTATCGGTATGCCATTTGGATTGCCAGTCACGGACAACCCCAAGCCTGAACCCAATTGGGTGAACTTTGCGTCCCATTAAGCCTCCTGCTCACTCACAACAACTGTAATGTGGCTGGAGCGTTTCAAAATAGCACCAGCCCTGCCGCGTGATTTTGCTTTATACCGTTTATTCATCCTCGCCTCATCGGCGTAAATGGCTACAACTCTTAAATCTGCCGGTTCCATCTGGTAATTATGCTCGGCGTTGGCCATTGCCGACCGGATTACCTGCGCGACCACTCTAGCATGCGGAGTTGGCGCAAAAGCAAGTATATCCACTGCCTGAGCTGCACGCATACCCCTGACGTTGTTAATCAGCGGTCTGATTTTTCGAACAGAAATCCCGGTGTCTTTTACAACAGCTTTTACTCTCATCGTACTCTAACCTAACTACTTCTTACCTTTTTCTGATTTGGACACATGACCCCGGAAAGTTCTGGTGGGCGCGAATTCTCCCAGCCTGTGCCCAACCATATTTTCGGTGATAAAAATCGGCACATGTCTGCGTCCGTCATGCACTCCAACAGTAAGACCTACCATCTCTGGCACTATCGTTGACCACCTCGCCCAGGTTTTTATTACAACTCTCTCCTTGGAGCGACTGATGGCTTCAACCTTTTTCATTAATTTTCCGTCAACTGCCGGACCCTTCTTTATTGACCTTGACATTAGACTATTTACCTCTCCGTTTGACTATAAGCCTGTCCGAAGACTTGTTTTTTCGAGTCTTGTAACCCAATGCCGGTTTACCCCACGGGGTCTTCGGCCCGGGCATACCAATAGGAGATCTTCCTTCACCACCACCATGCGGATGGTCCCTCGGGGTCATTGCTGAACCTCTGACTGACGGGCGTATACCCATCCAGCGTTTTCGTCCAGCCTTCCCTAATTTAATATTCTGGTGTTCAATATTACCCACCTGACCAATAGTAGCCATACAATTGGTCCTGACTTTGCGCATTTCTCCTGACGGCAATCGCAAGAAAACGTAGTCTTCTTCCTTGCCCATTATCTGAGCAGAAGCTCCCGCACTTCTTACCATCTGACCACCACGCCCCGGGTTTAACTCTACATTATGTACTTGGGTACCATTTGGCATATCACCCAGCCGCATACTGTTACCAGTTTTATAATCGGCATCAGGGCCTGATTTAATTACTTCACCGACACTTAACCCATTAGGAGCCAGAATGTATCTTTTATCCCCGTCAGCATAAAATATAAGAGCAAGCCGTGCCGAGCGATTTGGATCATATTCAATGGCAGCCACCCGACCCGGTACACCAAATTTATCGCGCTTGAAATCGATAACGCGAACCATTTTTTTAGAACCGCCCCCACGATGGCGAACAGTAAGCTTACCCTGATTGTTACGCCCAGCCTGCCTTTTATTTACCTTAAGTAATGCTTTTTCAGGCTTATCTTTTGTAATATCATCATATTTTACGCCGATAAATCCTCTTCTTCCTGGAGAGGTCGGCTTGTATATTTTAAGTGTCATGTCTCTTCAAGCTCTCCTTAATTAAACACCTTCGAACAGCTGGATGCTATGCCCTTCCTTCAGGGATACCACAGCTTTTTTCCATGCCGATTCTTGGAATATGTTTCGTCCCATCCGCCGCTGTTTACCCGGCACATGCATAACATTCACACTGTCTACTTCGACATCGAACGCCATCTCGACCGCTCTTTTAATTTCCCACTTACTAGCCTTATCTGCTACTACAAAGCAATATTTGCCGTCCTGCTGCAGATAGGTGCCTTTTTCAGTGATTAATGGTTTTTTTAATACTTGATGGAGGTTCATTTTATTCTTTCGCCTCTCCATTTGCGCTTGCTGCTCCCCAAATTGCTTCAACCTGCCGCAACGCTGATTCTGTAATAAGAAGTTTTCGATACTTCATAATATCTACAATATTAAGTTGACGCGCCTGAATTGTCTTTATATTCGGTATGTTTCGAGCAGATTTGATTATGTTGGTATCAGGTTGTTCGAGCGCTACAAGTGTTGTCTCCCCGATACCCAAAGCTTTCATCACCTCGGCCATTTCCCGTGTTTTGGGCGCTTCGAATTTGAGCTCATCCAACACCATGATTTGATTATCACTGGCTTTGGATGATAAAACACATCGGATTGCCAACTGTCGCATTGCCTTGGGCATCGCCTGCCGGTAATCCCTGGGTTTCGGACCGAAGGTAATTCCTCCGCCTCGTCGCAATGGCGACTTGATTGAGCCAGCCCGGGCATTACCAGTATGTTTCTGCCTAAATAGTTTACGAGTACTCCCGGCTACTTCGCCCCTGGTTTTAGTTGAGGCTGTTCCCTGCCTGGAGTTAGCCTGTTGTCGTACCAGAGCTTGGTGAACGACCGCTTCGTTAAACATAATCCCAAAGACCTTATCATCAAGCTCAATATTGCCCTTGATTTTTCCTTCCATATTATAAAGTGGTAGTTGCACCTTAATTACTCCTGTTTGCCTTCTTGACCACAACCACGCCTTTAGTCATGCCTGGCACAGCACCCTTTATCATAAGAATATTGCGCTCGACGTCGGCTTTGATTACCTCGAGATTGCGCACTGTAACCTGCTCAACCCCCATGTGGCCGGCCATTTTCTTTCCTTTTAATACACGACCAGGTGTAGTACCTGAACCAATTGAACCAGGAGCCCGGAAACGATCGGATTGACCGTGGGTTTTAGGCCCGCCACCAAAACCGTGGCGACGAACTACTCCTGCAAATCCCCGACCTTTAGAAATGCCGGTGACGTTTACTTTATCTCCGGGAGAAAACATACTTACGTCTACTGTATCCCCTCTGTTTATCCCCTCGGTGGTATCCAGACGGAATTCACGCAAGCAGGCTGGTTTTTCCATATCCCGGGAGTGCCCCTGGACTGCTTTGGTGACACGTTTTGCCCGACCAAAACCCAATTGCACAGCCTGATATCCATCCTGTTGTTCATTCTTTATCTGAATCACCTTGCAAGGCCCAGCCTCGATCAGGGTTACAGCTTCGGCTTTACCATTTTCTTTATAGACCTGGGTCATTCCCAGCTTTCGTCCTATAATACCTGTTAACATCATCTAACCTTTAAATCTTAATATCTATGCTAACCCCTGCCGGCAGATTAAGCTCAGTCAGGGAATCAACTGTTTTTGAAGTTGTTTCCATAATGTCTATAAGACGTTTGTGTGTCCGTATCTCGAAGTGCTCCTGAGAGTCTTTGTCGATGAACGGCGAACGCATAACTGTGTACCGGTTAATGCGCGTCGGCAAGGGAATCGGCCCTACAACCGTTGCTCCTGTGCGTTCAAGAGCGCCAACGATCTGCTGGGCAGCCTGGTCCAAAACCTTGTGGTCAAAAGCCTTGAGTTTGATTCTAATTTTTTGTTTCGCCATATCCTATCCTGATTTTGCCTACTTTAGCTGAGCCAGCACTGACTCAGGTACTTCCTGGTATTCGTAAAATTCAAGGGCGTAGGTAGCACGTCCCTGCGTAATAGATCTTAAAACCGTGGCATATCCAAAGGTTTCAGCCAGGGGAATCAAGCCTTTCACTGTCACTACATCACCTCCGGTATCAATCCCCTGAATTTGGCCACGACGTGAATTAATATCGCCTATGATATCGCCCAGAAACGACTCCGGACTAGTAACTTCGATTTTCATAATAGGTTCAAGAACCACCGTGCCAGCTCGAGAAAGAGCTTCTTTGAAAGCCAGAGATCCGGCCATCTTGTAGGCCATTTCAGAGGAGTCAACATCGTGATAGCTTCCATCGTATACAGTAGCTTTAAAATCTACCACCGGATAGCCTTTCAATCCGCCAGTAACGGAGGCTTCTTTTATACCGTTGCCAGCGGCAACAACAAAGGTCCTCGGAACAGCGCCACCTTTAATTTTATCTTCGAATATATAGCCTGCGTTGCGTTCCAAGGGCTCAAAATCAACCAGCACATGACCGTATTGTCCATGCCCACCCGATTGGCGAACAAATTTCCCTTCGGCTTTTACGCTTCTTCTAAATGCCTCTTTAAACGCCACACGAGGGTTGCCTACCTGTGCACTGACTTTATATTCGCTCATCATCCGGCTAACGATAACATCCAGATGAAGTTCTCCCATTCCGGAAATCACCGTTTGCCCGGTATCATTATTATAGGCAACACGAAAGGTTGGATCCTCTTCAGCCAGCTTTTGTAAAGCTTGCCCCATTTTATCTTGATCAGCGCGAGTTTTAGGTTCGATGGCCACCGAAATAACCGGCTCCGGAAATTTGATGGATTCAAGCAATATTGGTTCATTCATAGTACAAAGAGTATCACCGGTAAAGGTGTTTTTAAGACCCATGGTTGCAATTATTGCTCCGGTATCAGCCTCTTCCAACTCTTCGTAGCGATTCGCATTCATGAGCACCAGGCGGCCTATTCTCTCGCGACTTTGTTTGGTGGCATTATAAACCTGGGACCCCTCCTTGAGCTTACCAGAATAAACCCGGAGGTATACCAGCCTGCCAATAAAAGGATCAGCAACTACTTTAAATGCCAAAGCGGAAAAAGGCGCATCATCGTCTACGTGTCTTATTACTTCTTCGCCAGAATTAGTATCGATAGCGGTTACCGGCGGCATATCAAGGGGCGAGGGAAGATAAGCCTCAACAGCATCCAATAACAATGTTACGCCTTTATGTTTAAGGGCACTGCCACAAAGTACCGGTATGATTTTGTTAGAAAGCGTACCACGCCGTATGGCGGTTTTAATTTGATCTGTTGTAATTTCCTGCCCTTCAATAAAGGCGTTCATAATTTCATCGTCGGTTTCAGCCAAAGTTTCGATAAGAAGCTGCCGATATTTTTCTACTCGCTCTTTTTCAGCAGCCGGTACTTCACATGGGGTAATCTTCCCTTCTTTTTGCCCATCCATCGCAAGTGCACGATTTTCAACCAGGTCCATCACTCCCAAAAAAGTATCTTCTTTACCTAAAGGACACTGGACAGCGAGAGGCTTGGCATTTAACCGTTCACGAATCATTTTAATGCAACGTTCAAAGTTTGCCCCGGTCCTATCCATTTTATTGATAAAACAAATCCGGGGAACTCCATATTTATCAGCCTGTCTCCAAACCGTCTCAGATTGCGCCTCAACCCCAGCTACGGCATCAAAAACCACAACACCCCCGTCAAGAACACGCAAACTGCGTTCGACTTCAGCTGTAAAATCCACGTGACCGGGAGTATCAATAATATTTATACGATAATCATTCCAGTAACAGGTAGTAGCTGCCGATACAATAGTGATGCCCCTCTGTTTTTCAAGGTCCATCCAATCCATGACAGTAGTACCATCATCGACCTGGCCGATTTTATAGGTACGACCGGTATGGAACAATATACGCTCGGTAACTGTTGTTTTACCGGCATCTATGTGGGCAATAATCCCAATATTACGTATTTTCTCTAGTGGATAACTTCTGGGCATTTTATTTCTCGGGTGTTGCTTTCTTTCAATTCTAATTTAGCAAATCATTGACCGTACTTGGTCGATATGGTGCAGGATTCGTTTGCGCACCTACCAGCGGTAATGTGCGAAAGCTCTGTTAGCCTCCGCCATCTTGTGAGTTTCCTCCCGCTTTTTAATTGCCGCCCCCTGGTTTTTATAAGCGTCCATAAGTTCTGCAGCTAACTTTTCTGCCATCGAGTGTCCGTTGCGTGACCGGCTTGCTTTTAGTACCCAGCGTATCGCCAGAGATGTATTCCTTCCCTGCCGCACTTCAACCGGCACCTGATAAGTGGCACCGCCAACCCGCCTTGGCCTTACTTCTACAAGAGGAGTAACATTATTAAAGGCTGTCTCAAGCACAGAAAGTGGCTCTTTGCCTTCTTTTTCTTCGATAACATCCATTGCGCCATAAACGATTTTTTCAGCGACGCTCTTTTTACCACCATACATTATCTTATTAATAAGTAGGCTTATCAAAAGACTGCCGTATTTGGAGTCTGGTAATAATTCCCGTTTTTTTATTTGAGCTCTTCTTGGCATTTATCTTCTCCTGCTCTACGCAGCCTTCTTGGGTCGTTTGGCGCCGTATTTACTGCGCCCTTGTTTTCTATTATTAACACCGCTGGCGTCCAGTGCACCGCGTACAATATGGTACCGCACACCAGGTAGATCCGGTACACGGCCACCCCTGATTAATACAACAGAGTGTTCCTGCAGGTTGTGCCCTTCTCCTGGGATATACGCAGTAACTTCGATTCCGTTTGACAACCTTACCCTGGCAATTTTACGTAAAGCCGAGTTAGGCTTCTTAGGAGTGGTGGTTTTTACCTGCACGCAAACACCACGCTTTTGGGGCGAGCCCTTGCGACCTTTATTAGTTCGGTTTGTTAACGCATTAAACGTAAACCGCAGCGCTGGCGTCTTGGTCTTATCAGAGACCTTTTCGCGTCCTTTTCTGACTAATTGATTTACCGTGGGCAAATTTTCCCCCTTAATTACAAGGCATTCTGAAAATTCCAAAGGATGAGTCCAGCTCATCCTTTGCACTATAAAGGACTAACTTACCGTTAGCCCTTTGCTCGAACCGCCTTAGTGATAAGCAACAGCCTATAAGAGTAGCACAGTCAATTTAGCACTGTCAAGCTTAAAGAGCTTTGAAAAGCACCGCTAAAAACCGGAAAATCATAGCATAAACGGTATTGTATTGACAAGGCGGATAGCCGGTGTTAAAATGCTTCCACAATAGCGCAAAGGTATTATAGATCACAAATATAATGCATACAAAAACTACTGTAAAATTGTTTTGGGCATATTATTACCACCCTTCCCTTGGAGGGTCTGGCTTGTAGTCTCTGGTATCTATTGTCGCTAAAACAGCTTAACCCTCCTACATGGAGGGTTTTTTTATATAATTCAGCTGGTTAATCGGGAGGAGTAAACCATGATAATAATGAAAAAAGGAGCTACGGCTGAGGAAATTGCCGGAGTAGTCAATGACCTTAAAAGTCACGGCCTGAGTGCGGACGTTTCCAGGGGAGAAATTCGTACCGTAATCGGGATCATTGGTGATGAAAGTCGAATTTCTGCCGCGCACCTGGAAACCTTGCCCGGGGTAAAAGAGGTTCGGCTGATAGAAACACCTTACAAGTTGATAAACCGGGAATATTCGACTCTGTTCGATGGCAAGACTGAAAGCCGCGTAGTTAAAGTCGGCGCAGTAAAAATCGGTAATTCTGAACCGGTATTCATAGCCGGCCCCTGCGCGATTGAAAGTAAAGTTCAATTGATGCGAATTGCGGCGGAAGTGAAGGCTGCCGGTGCTGATATCCTGCGAGGAGGGGTATTCAAGCCACGCACTTCGGTTCACTCCTTTCAGGGGCTTGGATCCAGCGATGAGGGTGCAGAACAGGCCTTGGGGTGGCTTCGAGAAGCTGGAGACAAGTATGACATACCGGTCATCACCGAAGTGAGGGGTGAATCCCACGTAAATATCGTTGCTAAATATGCCGATATACTGCAAATTGGCTCTCGCAATATGTATAACCAAGATTTGCTGATAAAGGTTGCGAAAACTGGCAAGCCGGTATTACTCAAGCGTCATTTTGGAGCCAGTATTGAAGAGTTCCTTTCTTTTGCAGAATATATCGCCGCTTCAGGCAACAAGGATATAATCTTGTGCGAGCGCGGTATCGTGCCAGTTGGAAGAGGGAAAAGCTACACTCGTTACGTTCTCGATTTACAGGCAGTGCCAGTTATCCAGAAGGAAACCTATCTACCAATAATTGTTGATCCATCTCATGCCGCCGGCAGGAAAGACCTGATCACAACCATGAGCATGTCTGCTATTGCTGCAGGGGCATCGGGACTGGAAATTGAAGTGCACTATAATGCCAAGGAAGCTCGTTGTGACAATCAACAAATGATCACTGCCGGAGAACTGGGATTCCTTATTCAATCATGCAGAAAACTCAACCAAACTATCAGGGAGTATAAAGAAATCGAAGCTGGTAAACAATGCATGAGTTAAACCTTATATTTCCGGGGTTAAATACCTGCCGCATACTGGTTGGCAACGGAATCCTGAGAAACTGCGCTACATATGTAGGTGAGTCTGCAGCCTCGCAATCAGCGATTATCATAACCGATTCCAACGTCGGCCACGTCTACGCAGAGTCTTTACTGAGAAGGCTTGAAGAAGCTGGGATAATTGCCAACATCATTACTATCCCGGCAGGGGAAAATAATAAAAACCTTAAAACCGTTACCGAAATATACGGGCAACTAGCCAGACTGTATGCCGACCGGGGCACAACTATCATTGGCTTGGGTGGAGGTGTTGTTGGTGATACGGCAGGTTTCGTAGCGTCCACCTACTTGCGAGGACTGCCCCTGGTTCATATTCCCACGTCTCTTCTTGCCCAGGTTGACTCCAGCATTGGAGGAAAAACAGGCGTTAACTTCGAGGGATTAAAAAACCAGGTGGGGACTTTTTACCACGCTGCCCTGGTGATAAGCGATACGGTAACACTCTCAACCTTGCCTCCAAACGAGTTCACAAACGGTGTAGCTGAGATTATCAAAAGTGCGGTGATCGCGGATAGTGAACTCTTTACCCTTCTGGAAGCAAGCATCGACAGGCTGCACCCGGGTAAGGCAGATCTTTTAGATGAGGCAGTTTTTCGCACTGTCAAAATAAAAGGGCAATCAGTATCAGGGGACGAGAAGGATACCTCGCTTCGCCAGTTGCTTAATTTCGGCCACACAATAGGCCACGGTATTGAAACCGCCAGTGGATTATCAGTCCGGCATGGCGAGGCGATAGCTGCTGGCATGATAGCAGCCGCAAGGATTTCCCGAAAGATGAATCTGCTCAGCAGTAACGACTTTCTTCGAATCAGAAGTCTGATATCACGAGCTGGGTTACCATTAAAAATCGGAGGGATTGATCCGGAAGACGTAATCCAGGCAATAAAACACGATAAAAAAATTAAAAATGGTAAAATGAACTTTGTATTGATAACAGAGCCCGGCAACAGCTTGCTAAGCCGGGAGGTAACCCTGGAAATGATAAAAATGTCAATTTTGGAAGAAGATGCATAAACCAAAGATATGTGTTGTGATAACCTCGGATGATACTGTTGCTATAGAGTATTCATCACAGTATGCTGACCTGTTCGAAATGCGTCTTGACATGATTGGTAACGACTGGTCCTCGATTCTTCGTTTCATACACAAGCCGTGGATAGCCACCTGTCGCCTGAAATCCGAAGGCGGCACCTGGGATGCAAGTGAGGCGAGGCGCAAAGAAGAGATTCTGAAAGCTTTAAGCAGTGGGGCTTCTTTGGTCGATCTTGAACTCGATACCCCCAACCTTGAAAGGCTGGCCCCCATTGTCAAAAAGAGGGGGCAACTTATCCTCTCTTATCATAACTACAACGAAACTCCTTCACTGGAAAAAATTGAAGCTATTGTTGAACGCGAATTCAATGCTGGAGCCGATATTGCCAAAATCGCCACCATGGCAGATTCCCCCAGCGACGCCTTGAGAGTACTCCAGATTATAGAAAAGTTCCCGGATAAAGAAGTAATAGCGATCACTATGGGGGAAAAGGGGGCTCTCTCACGGATCCTGGCGCCACTAATCGGCAGCCCTTTCACTTATGCGGCTACCATCACGGGGCAGGAATCTGCCGCTGGCCAATTTTCCGCCTTCGAACTCAATAAAATATATTCCATGTTGGGATTATCATGAAGCCAGGAGTTAAAATATGCGCCCTTCTTGGAGACCCAATCGAGCAAAGCTTGTCTCCAGATATGCATAATGCCGCATTCAGGGATAAGGGGCTCAACTATATATATATCGCTTCCAGGGTTAAGCCCTCATCGCTTGCAGAAGCCATTGAAGGAAGCCGGGCACTTGGTATTCACGGATTAAATATAACTATTCCACATAAAGTCAGCGTCATGGCATTACTGGACGAAATTGATGAAGCAAGTGAGCAAATTGGAGCAGTTAACACTGTTGTCAATACTAATGGAGTATTAAAGGGATACAATACGGATGCTGCTGGATTCACAAAAGCACTGGCAGGCAAAAACGTCGACGCTTACGGAAAACAGGCAGTAGTATTGGGAGCCGGAGGAGCTTCCATGGCAGTTTCGTACGCCTTGGTTAAAGCAGGCGCCAGTGTCACAATCATGAACCGCTTGGCGCATCTTGATGGAGCTTCTCGACTGGCAAACAAACTGGGCAGTATCAGCCATAACCCTGTTCAGGCGATGTCATTAAGTCCCCAGAACCTGGAAAAATGTCTTGAAACTGCTGAAATTCTGATAAACGCTACCAGCGTAGGTATGCATCCGGGTAAAAATCGTACCCTGGTACCGGAACATTTACTTAGACCGGAGATGATTGTTTTTGACCTCATCTACAATCCTCTTCAGACAAAGCTGTTGGCTGATGCCGCTCGCGCAGGGGCGCAAACAATCAACGGCCTTGAAATGTTGGTATGGCAGGGGGCTCTCGCATTTGAACTATGGACAGGTCTTGCCCCTCCAGTTGGAATAATGCGTGCGGAAGCGTTGAAAGCATTAGAGGGAGATAATCCAGTGAGTAAAAAACATCAAAAATCCATGCGCAATAAATCAAAAAACAGCGTTGTATTGATAGGCTTCATGGGTTCTGGAAAGACTACCGTTGCCAGAATTCTTGCCGGGAAAACCGGCAAGCGCCTGATCGAATTGGACCGCCTGATCGAAATCAACGCCGGCATCAGCATCCCTGAAATCTTTTCCATCAGAGGAGAAACGGAGTTTCGAGAGCTGGAAATAGCAGCCATCAAAGAAGTTTCTGGAGTTAACAACCAGGTAATTTCGTGCGGAGGAGGAGTTATCCTCAACAAAATAAACATAGATCGGCTCAAAGAAAATGGGGTAGTGGTATACCTTGAAGTAAATCCGGATGAGATAATGTCGAGAATGCAAAGCCAGTCAGTAGAAAAACCGGTACTAAAGAATCCAGGTGATCTCGATGAAGTAAGGGAATTGCTATCCTTTCGTGAACCTTTTTACAGGGCTTATGCCGATATTATTATAAATACTACATCTCTCTCTGCAGAAGAAACCGCCCAACAAATCATTGCAAGGTTAGCCAACCATGAACTGCACGATAGAACCTAGCCAAATGAGAGGAAGGGCAACTGCCCCTTCGTCAAAAAGCTATACTATCAGAGCGCTAATCGCTGCAGCACTTGGTTGCGGTACAAGCCAATTATACAATCCTCTATATTCGGATGATACCCTGGCTGCAATCGACGTGCTAACAAACCTGGGCGTGGTTATTACACATAAAAATGGACTATTGATTGTCAGAGGCGGGTCGCCGGTTCCTTCTCAAAAACCTTTAAACTGCCGTGATTCAGCTGCTACTTTGCGTTTTATGGCCGCGATATGTGCTGCCCTCCCCGGAATTTCCATCCTTGAAGCGAGGCCAGGCCTTGCCCGAAGACCGATTACTCCACTGCTCGAAATATTAAAAACAATGGGAGCAGATTATGTTTACGAGAGTAACCGAATTGTTGTTTTCGGCGGAGATTTACGGGGAGGATTATATACAATTAAGGGAGATTTGAGTTCACAATTTATCTCAGCATTATTACTGATTGCCCCACTTGTCAGAGAAGACGTAGCCTATCAACTCGATACAATGCCCCGTTCACGCCCATATATCGAAATGACAATTGAAACTATGCATAACTTCGGTGTTCAAGTTAATACTACAACTGATTTTACCCTCTTCAAGACATCCCCCCAGGCTTACCACCCTGCCGGCATATGCATAGAGAGTGACTGGTCGAGTGCAAGCTACCTCCTGGCAATTGGAGCCATTATTGGCGAAATCACGGTTGAAGGTTTGAATCTGCTGAGTATCCAGGGAGATAAAATCCTGATCCAAATTTTACAGAAAATGGGAGCGGCTATTTTGCCCGATTCCAACTCTGTTACAGTTCGTCCGGCTCGACTCCATGCAATCAAGTTTGATATGAGCCATTGTATTGACCTGCTTCCCACGGTGGCCATCGCCGCGGCAACCGCAGATGGCACCAGTTATCTAAGCGGTATAGCAAGAGCGCGGCTGAAGGAATCTAATCGTGTGCGGGCTATTTGTGAGGGGCTCATCCAAATGGGTATACAGGTTGAAGAACGACCAGACATGCTCATCATACACGGTGGCGAGCCTCGTGGGGCAACTATTAACAGCTTTGATGATCACCGCATTGCGATGGCATTTGCTGTACTTGGTTTAAAAACCGGAAACACCACAATCACCGGAGCTGAATGCGTATCTAAAACATTTCCTTCTTTCTGGGATACAATACAATCGCTGGGAGGAAAGATAAGGATCGAGAATGGGTAACACACTGGGAAAACTATTTTCTGTCACCAACTTTGGAGAAAGTCATGGTCGCCTTATCGGAGCGGTGGTTGATGGATGTCCTCCGGGGCTTTTTCTAAATGTAAGTGATATACAAACTGAACTTGACAGGCGTAAATCCGGCTCATTCGGAACCACTAGCAGACAAGAACAAGACCGGGTTGAAATACTTTCGGGAGTATACGAAGAACATACCACCGGCGCTCCCATCGCAATGGTAGTCTGGAATCAGGATTTTGATTCAAACCAATATGGTAAAAGACTAACCATCCCCCGGCCTGGGCATGCGGACTATGCTTCATTTATCAAGTATGGAGGCTTTGCGGACCATCGTGGTGGAGGCAGGTTCTCTGGCAGAATTACAGCTGGATTTGTGATGGCGGGAGCTATTGCTAAAAAACTGCTCGTCCAATCAGGCATAGAAGTAATCGCTCATACCATCGAACTGGGAGGGAAAAAAGCAAAAGCCGCCTCTCTGGAAGAGATACGCGCCGCTCGTGATAACGAACTATGCTGCGCCGATGTCAGTGCAGTGTTGGATATGCGTGACACTATCCGACAGGCAAGGGAAGAAAATGACAGTATTGGCGGGATTATCGAAGTTGTAGCGCTGGGAGTGCCACCAGGATTGGGAGAACCCGTATTTGACAATCTGGATGGTGATTTGGCCAAAGCCCTGTTTGCTATACCGGCAGTCAAGGCTATTGAATTCGGTTGCGGATTTGACACTGCTCGGCTGAAAGGCTCCCAGAATAACGATCCCTTTTTAACAGACAGCAAAAGAATCACCTGTGCCAGTAACAATGCAGGCGGAATTTCCGGAGGTATGAGCAACGGTATGCCCATAGTCATCAAAGTCGCAATAAAGCCCACACCTTCCATCGGTATCCCCCAAGACTCTGTTGATCTGGATTCCCTCAAAGCGGTCAAGCTGACAACAAAAGGAAGACACGATACCTGCATAGTGCCCAGAGCAGTAGTCGTCGCTGAATCTATGGTCGCGATAACCATTGCCGATTTTGCCAGGCGAGCCAATATAATCCGGGGAGTAACAAAATGAACCTGGATGAGTTACGCAATCACATAGATTCGATCGACCTGCAAATTATTAAGCTCCTGGGTGCCAGGTTAAACCTGAGCAGCCAAATTGGGGTAGTTAAAAACAGTCAGGGGCTCGATATAGAAGATCGGGGAAGGGAAAATCAGATCATCACGAAGATAAAACAGCTGGCAGAAAAGGAAGGACTTAACGCCACAGATGCTGCCAATATTTATGACATTATTTTCAAAGCTTCCAAAAGCGCCCAGGGGTTGGCTGTAGCTTTTCAAGGGGAATTCGGAGCTTTTAGCGAAATAGCTGCAATAAAAATCTTCGGTACTACAACACGGGTTGTACCTTTGGAGTCACTGGAGGATGTATTTAGAACAGTACAAAGAGGAGATGCCCCCTATGGCGTAATCCCGGTAGAAAACTCACTCGAAGGAAGCATTGATACTGCTTATAATCTACTTTTAGACTCAACTTTAACCGTATCGGGTGAGCTTGAGTTAAAAATCAGCCATTGCCTGATCGCCAATCGCGGTGCCAGCCTTTCCAGTATTAATAAAATATACTCCCATCCCCAGGCGCTTGGGCAGTGTCAAGCTTTTATCAAGCATCTTGGATGCCAGCTGATACCGACATATGACACCGCCGGCAGTGTTAAACTTATCAAGAATGAGAAAATAACGGACGGTGCCGCAATTGCCAGTTCCCGTGCGGCTGAAATATACGATATGGAAATCCTGGCAAGCGATATCCAGGATAATTTAGAGAATTATACCCGCTTTTTTGTAATTTCAAAAAAAGCATCTGATCCGAATCCGTTAGATAAAACGTCGGTTATTTTTACTGTCAAGCACGAACCTGGTGCTTTATCCGGGATATTAAACGCTTTTGCCGTAGAGAATATCAACCTCACCAAACTAGAATCGAGGCCAACTCGTCGCAAACCATGGGAATACAAGTTTTATATGGATTTTGAAGGGAATTATCGCGATCCCGGTCCCGCGAGAGCTCTTAAAAGTGCAAATCAGTACGCCATATTTATAAAAATTTTGGGCTCCTATCCCAAGGTCAAAGAAAGGAGCTGAGGGAACAACTGTGAAGGTTTCAATTATCGGCGGCACTGGACGCATGGGAAGATGGCTGGCACGCTTCCTCAAGGAAGAAGGCGCTGATGTCACTATTATCGGGAGGGATCCGGTCTCTACACAACAAGCCGGGCTTGATATTGACTGTCAGGCTACTACAGATATAACCACCGTACAGGGATCCAGAGCTATCATCATTTCAGTAGCAATCGACGCTTTTGAAGAAGTAGTTAAAAAACTGGCACCGATTACTACCGATAATCAGTCAATCATCGATATTACTTCGATAAAAATAATGCCAGTCGAAATAATGAACCGTTACATCGTCAAAGGTACTGCTTTAGGAGCTCATCCCGTATTCGGCCCTGGGGCAAGAGGAGTGTCAGGCCAAAATTTTGTCCTTACCCCAACTAGTGTTCCACAGCAAGAGCTTGCTGAAAAAGTTAGAAAGTTTTTATGTCAACGCGGTGCACGTGTACGCATAATGAGCCCCGAAGAACACGATCGCTTGATGGCAGTTATCCTTGGACTGGCGCACTTCATCTCTATAGTATCTGCTAACACTTTGGTTGATTACGGCAAGCTGGAGGAAATGGCCGGTGTTCAGGGTGTTACATACCGGGCGCTTTTAACCCTTATCGAGAGTGTGCTATCTGAAGATCCCGAGCTTTATGCTTCGCTCCAGATGAACCTGCCACATATGAAAGACGCTCAGGGAATATTTATATCCAATGCAAAGCTCTGGTCTGAACTTGTTGAAAAAAAAGATCGCCAGTCTTTCGTTGAACGTATGAAGCAGCTAAGACAGCAGTTTGAGGAAAATAATCCACATTTTGGCCAGGCTTACGATAACATGTATCGACTGGGCAACCGTTAATCTTTACTAACAATTACCAAGCACGATAAAACAGGCCAACCATTCATAGGTTGGCCTGTTTGTCAGTTCGATTAATAGTGGTTTAGACTATCTGTCTTCCCTTGAGCGGCTAAAGCATGCACTGCAATACACAGGCTTGCCCTGGCGCGGCTCAAACGGGACCTCGGTTTCCTGGCCACACTGCGCACATACAACGCTGAACATCTGGCGACGATTTCCGCCTTCGCCACGCTCTACCTTGCGCTTCTGGCGGCAGGACTGACAGCGTTTGGGATCGTTGGTGTAACCTTTGGCTGCGTAAAATTCCTGTTCACCTACGGTAAAGGTAAAGGTTTCTCCGCAGTCGGCACACTGAAGTTCTCTTTCCTGAAATGCCACTGGACTCCCTCCTTCTTATAATAGTTGGTTAGAGCTAAGGTCATCCAGTTTGTATATCCGGGTTTTTAACTTCAGGGATCTTACCATTGTGATGAGCCTGCCTTAAACCACCGAAGTTTATTTTACACAAAGCCCGGCCAACTTGCAATTTTTTATAACTCTTGTAACCGGCGTACTTCTTCTTGTTCGAGCAGCCTGGTCTGGCCTAAACTCAAATCACCAAGATTTACACATGCTATCCTGATCCGCTTTAACTTAACCACTATATAGCCCAAACGCGCAAACATGCGTCTGACAATATGGTTTTTCCCTTCATGTATTATGACGCTATAAGTAAAATTATTACTGTCTTGCATTGCGACAACTTTCGCAGGCCTGGTACAGCCATCATTAAGTTCAACGCCCTTTCGTAACTGTGCAAGGTCAGGATCATCAAGGATCCGGTCAAGGTCTACCAGATATTCTTTTTCGTGTTCAAAGCGAGGGTGACTAAGGCGAAAAGCAGCATCGCCATCATTGGTAAGCAAAACCAGCCCGGTGCTATCTTTGTCCAGCCTGCCAACTGGAAACATTTTTATACTTCGCAGATAAGGTGGAATAAAATCCAGAACTGTCTTTCGCCCGCGATCATCACTAGTTGTTGACAACACACCAGCGGGCTTATTAAGCGCAAGATATACCTTTGGCTTCGCCTGAAGCCCTACTTCGACTCCATCAAATTGCACCCGATCTTGATTTATGTCAATAGTATGGCTAAAGGCAGAAGCTGTATCCCCGTTCACCTTTACCCGGCCTTCTTTAATAGCACTGGCCATTTTTCTGCGCGAGCCAAAACCCGCCGCAATCAATGCCTTCAACAGACTAATTTTTGTCACAGTAGTATTTTACCAAATAAATGCTTCTGCGATAATAAACAGCCGGAGCAGGTTAAAAACACTGCTCCGGCTATCTCGAAAGGAGGAACATGGATGCCGTCCCCGACAGGCTCATTCAGGAACGCCGTAATATATAACGAAATTCTTTGAAATTGGTTATTATTCATACTGATTGGCAATAATATCTTTCTATGTTACTATACTAAATCACTTCACTAGGAGTCTGAATAATGGATAGAGTTGTGTTCGACCGGATACTTGAAGCCCAGAAAAACGAAATCACCGAATACTACATTTACCAAAAATTATCCAATAAAATAAAGGATCCTCATAACAGCCATATTTTAGAACAAATCAGTCAAGATGAGTTGCGCCATCATAATATATGGAAGGCATATACACAGCAGGAAGTACAACCCAAACGATTTAAGATTTGGTTTTTTTATATAATTGCCCGAGTATTCGGCCTCAGTTTTTCTATTAAGCTTATGGAACAGGGGGAGGAAGCCGCTCAGGTAAATTACGATGACCTGGCTAAATCCATCCCGGACGCACAACAGATCAGCTCTGACGAAGATTTGCATGAAGCCCAGCTGATGGAAATGATCAATGAAGAACGCTTCCATTATGTCGGAGCCATTATAAGAGGATTAAATGAAGCGGTAGTTGAAACCCTCGCAATCCTGACTGGTTTGAGCCTGATTCTTGTCGAAACTACGGTAATTGCCATGACTGGCATAATTACTGGTGCTGCCATGTCGCTCTCACTGGGGGCAACCGAATACCTGGCCACCAAGGCTGAAGAAAGCCACCTCAAACCAGGTAAGTCTGCCCTCTACACCGGTTTTGCTACCGCTATCACGGTTACCCTGCTTATTTCTCCATATCTTTTTCTACCAAATACCTATGTTGCGATGGGGGCAATGATAGCCATCGCACTGGTAATCATCTTCTTTTTTAACTACTATATTGCCGTTGCTCGCAATATTTCGTTCTGGAAACGCTTTGCAGAGATGGTTATAATCGCAACCCTGATAGCATCTTTTACGTATTTAATAGGCTACCTTGCAAGCGAGGTTTGGCACATCTCCATTCATTGATCCCTTCAGGTTGGCAATAGGTGGTTTATACTAATCAAGATACAGACTGTCTATGCAAGATCATCCAGGGCTTTTTGAATCAGTTGAATCTGCATAAGGGCCGGACCGCCACCCATGAGAACGGCAACCCAGCTGGCTTCCAGAATTTCTTCCCTGGTAGCTCCGCTGTCGAGAGCGTTTTTAACATGAAGTGCAATGCACCAGTGGCACTTGCTGGCTATAGACAGGCAAACAGCAATCAATTCCTTGGTCTTTCTATCCAGTTTGCCCGGAGCCTCAATAGCTTCAAGCATCTGGCTGAAAGCACGCATCTGAGCAGGTGTCTGACTGCCCAGATCTTTCAGGGAAGAGTCGATCTGGAATAAGGCTTCTTTAGCACTTTCCATAATTACCCCCAAAATTAATTAGTTTAAAGCAGTTTCTGGTAATCTTCTTCTGAAAGTAAATTCGCGAGACCTTCGGGTTGATTAGTGCCAATCTCCAATAACCAGCCATCGGTCATCGGCAAACGGTTGATGAGCCCTGGGTCTGCCACCACATCTGCATTGATCTTTTTTACTATACCGGAAAACGGAGCAGGGAGTTCTATAGCTGCTTTGGAGGACTCCAAAACTGCCATGCTATCACCTGAAGAAATTGCGCTGCCGACCTTTGGGAGTTCAACCAAGCGTATCGCCGCCAAACGATCAAGGTAATCATAAGTCACGCCAATACGGAATAAACCCGTCTGAATTTGTTTAACCCAGAGATGGTCTGTTGTGTATTTTATCTCGTCGCTTACCATAAATTGTAATTTCGCCTCTTTCTTATAATACTTCAGGCATTTTATCATAATCGGTTCATTCTTATAATATGGTTTTAGCCTGAACTGCGTTTATGCTATGCTATTAATAATGGTTTATTAAAGTTCAAGGGGCTTTTTTAATGAAATTCGGCATAGGCGAAATTATTTTAATAATCGTTATTGCCTTTGTTGTTCTACTGGTAGTGCGCATAATTAAAATGGCGCAAATACCTGAAAAATCGCGACAATACCCCGAAGAGAATAACGAAGACGTCAGTCAGAAAGAATCGTCGCTTTCGCCACGTACGCGCATCATCCTGATAGGGATCCTGATTACAATTCTCGGAGTGGTGGTACTTTTTTCCAGTCTCAGTCTGATTAAATGGGTTTTCTGGGGGCCGATTGGCGCCATGATTGCTATGTTAGCTGGAATAGTAATTGTAATACTCGCCCGAAAGCGCTAGATTGACACGTGAGAATGCCAGTGATAGACTGCTTTTTCTGCATACTTTAAAAAAGGTGATTATTTGAATATTGTTGGCGTTGTATACCATCCAAAAAACCAGGCTGCTCCGTTTGTTGCTGAAAAAACCGTCGCTCTTCTAAAGGAGCTCGGAGTTGAAACCTGGATGGTTTCCGCCTGGGATTCGATTGAGTTACGCCGAAAAGCGTCGGAGGCTGAACTGATAATCACCGTAGGTGGAGATGGAACGATCCTTCGCACGGCTAATGCCATTATTCCGGGCACTACCTGTATAACTGGCATCAATCTGGGAAGGCTGGGTTTCCTGACTGAGGTCAGTGCAGAAGATACCGGAGAAGCAATCCCAGCGCTAGTCAGAGGTGAAGGCTGGATTGACGAAAGAGCATTATTACAGGCAGAATTGACTCTTCCTGGCGATGGTCCCGATGCACCCCGGCAACACTTCACAGCCTTAAATGACATTGTTGTAGCCAGGGGCGAAGTTACACGTATAATCCATATAGAAACCAGGATTAACGGCGACCTGCTAACCACGTATAGAGCCGATGGCGTTATCCTGGCAACAGCTACTGGCTCCACCGGATACGCCCTGGCGGCTGGAGGGCCAGTGATATATCCGAGCTCTCAGGATTATCTGCTTGTTCCAATCTTACCTCACCTCGGATTGGGCTACAACATGGTACTCCCCGCAGATAGTGAAGTTCAGCTCCAAATTTTAAATACTCATATGGCAACCTTGAATGTCGACGGTCATACTTCCTGTTCGCTGCCAGATGGCGCATCCATTACCATTCGTCATAGCCCACATACAATAAGATTCTTAAGAACACTGCCAAAAATTCCATTTTATAGTACTATTGAAAAGAGATTAAAAGTTTAAATGGATCTAATACAAAAAGCCACCATCAAAGATGCTGCCCCAATACACCGCTTGGTAAACAACTTTGCCGACAAGGGAAAAATGCTTCCACGCTCACTGTCGGAAATTTACGAAAATATTCGGGATTACTACGTAATACGCCAGGGTGACAACATAATCGCCTGTGGCGCCCTACATGTACTCTGGGAAGATTTGGCTGAAATAAAATCCCTCGCGGTAACCAGTGAGCACCAAAAACAAGGCTGGGGAGATAAAATTGTACGAAAATGCCTGGAAGAGGCGAGGTTTCTTAATATACCCAGGGTTTTCTGCCTCACCTACTCACCGGAGTTCTTTTCGAAATGCGGATTTAAGCTGATTGATAAATCAGAGCTTCCGCAAAAAATCTGGGGGGAATGCTTCAAGTGCCCCAAATTCCCGGATTGCGATGAATCGGCACTATTATTCACTTTCATGGAGTAGCTTCATGCAGGAAATCACCATTGGTACCAACTATGTTTATAAAGGAACAATACTTAACCTCAGGGCAGATATCGTTAAAACCGCTACAGGGCGAACTGCCAGCAGAGAAGTAGTAGAACATGTTGACTCTGTCGGTATAATTGCCCTCGACGAACAGGATAACCTGTTACTAGTAAACCAGTTCCGCTATCCAGCCGGGGAAAATCTTTTAGAAATTCCCGCTGGATGCATTGAGTCGGGCGAAAGTCCGGATTCAACCGTAATACGCGAGCTTCGTGAGGAGACCGGTTTTGAGCCGGGATACCTGAAAAAGTTGGGTGGATTTTACCTGGCCCCAGGCTATGCTAATGAGTATATGCATATATATATCGCACGCGAGTTAAGATATTCTCCTCTGGTAGCCGAGGACACCGAAACTATAGATTTAATCAAAAAAACATTGCCGGAGGTTGAAGAAATGATCAAATCCGGCCAGATTAAAGACTGCAAAACAATTGCAGCACTATTTATGTTTCTCAATAACAGTAACCACTAGCCCAGCTCCCCGGAAAGCTGTTTGCCGCCAAGTATATGCCAATGCAAGTGAGGCACAACCTGGCCTCCTTCTTCCCCACTATTGGTTACCAACCGAAAACCTTTAGAGCTAATCCCGGCTGCAACGGCTATACGAGTAGCAATGTTTACCATCTGACCAACCACATTCACATCCTGTTCAGTCATTACGGCAATAGACTTGATGTGCCTTTTTGTGATAAGTAGCAAGTGAACCGGAGCCTGTGGATGAATATCCCGAAACACAATAAACTGATCATCCTCATATATTTTATCGCAGGGAATTTCCCCACGGACTATTTTACAAAAAACACAATCTTCCACGAATACCTCCGATTCTATCTAATTACTCTTTATGCGAACAGCGATATTTTCCAGTTTCTTCCTGAAACAGGTCGCCCCCTTTGGAATCGTAAGCTACCACCGCTGGAAAATTCTCTACTTCCAGCCGCATGATTGCTTCTGCACCAAGTTCAGGGTAGCATACTGTTTGCGCCTTTTTAACACAATCGGCCAGTAAAGCTCCAGCACCGCCTAAAGTGACCAGATATACCGCTCGATAAGCTGCAATGGCTTGTTTGATTTCCGCGGATCTCTCTCCTTTGCCAATCATGACTCGCAACCCTCTTTCAAGAAGAGGAATGGTATACCGATCCATGCGTCGACTTGTAGTTGGCCCACAGGCACCGATTACAGATCCTGGTTGCGCAGGTGACGGGCCCATGTAGTATATGGTCTGACCGTAAAAGTCTATCGGGAGATCAAACCCGGAAGAAAGTAAATCCACCAATCTCTTATGTGCTGCATCACGGGCAACATACATTACACCATCAATCAACAAACGATCCCCAATATGTAAACTACAAACCTGATACTCTGAAAGAGGGGATGGTACCTTGATCTGGCCCATTAGAGCATCACCTCGGCATGTCGCGAGCTGTGGCATTGTAAGTTTACCGCTACCGGCAAGCTTGCCATATGGCAAGGAAATACAACTGCATGTACTGCCAACGCGGTAGACGTTCCACCCATTCCAAGTGGCCCAATTCCCAGGCAGTTGATCCGGTTCAGGATTTTTTCTTCAAGACATGCTAACTCAGGATCTGGGCTGGACTCACCTACAGGTCTTACAAGTGCTTTTTTGGCCATGAGTGCGGCTTTTTCCAGAGTCCCTCCTATCCCGACTCCTATTATTATCGGAGGGCACGGTGCTCCGCCTGCATTCTTGACAGTATCTTCAATAAAACTGATTATCCCCCCCTCTCCATCTCCGGGGGACAGCATTGAAACCCTGCTCATATTTTCCGCCCCGCCCCCTTTGGGCATCATGATAATCCGCAACCTATCTCCAGGCACAATATCATAATGGATAATTGGAGGCGTGTTATCTGCGGTATTAATTCTTTCCGAAAAGGGCTTGCAAACCATGGATTTTCTTAGATAACCCGCACGATACCCCTCTTTAACACCTCGTGTTATAGATTCAGAGAGATTGCCCCCGTTAATGTGAACATCTTGTCCTATTTCAACAAAAATAACCGCTGCTCCGCAATCCTGACAAAGGGGAATGCTTTTTTCCAGGGATAAACGAGCATTATCAATTAATTGCAGTATAGTTTCCCTGCCAACAGGAGATTGTTCTTTATCAATACAATCTTGCAAAGCCTTGATCACATCTTCGCCCAACCGAAAGTTGGCTTTCAAACAGAGCTCCGCTACATTCTGTTCTATTTCGCTGGTGTTTATCTCACGTAGTGCCATCAGGTTAGATTTTAGCACTCTGAGGCTCTGGTTGACCAATAGAAACAAACTACTATTTTACCCATAACCGGTTTGAGGGGTATAATCACCTATTATGGATGGGAAGGACTCTAGTTTAAAAAATGGCAAGCTTAGCCGTTTTGAAACCCTTGTCAATATAATAGCTCAATTGAGAGCTCCCGACGGGTGTCCATGGGATCGGAAGCAGACCCATCTTTCAATTAGGGATTCCCTATTGGAAGAAACCTACGAAGTTCTCAATGCCCTTGACAATAATGATGCCGTATCATTGCGAGAAGAGCTTGGCGATTTGCTGCTCCAGATACTGCTTCATGCTCAAATTGCCCACGATAGCGGCGATTTCGACATATCACAGGTTATCAAATCAATCACAGAAAAACTTATCCGCCGTCATCCGCATGTATTTGGGGATGTCAAAGCCAACAATATTTCCGAAGTACTTTCCAACTGGGAAGAAATAAAAAAATCGGAGCGTGGCGAAGGATCATCAATACTAACTGGTGTCCCCCCTTCTATGCCAGCTCTGGCTTATAGCCAGGCAATACAAAAAAGAGTAGCCAGGGTAGGCTTTGACTGGGACGAGGATAGCGGTGTCATTGAAAAGATTGCCGAAGAAGCCAGGGAAATGATCAATGCAGAAAACCAGGAGGAAAAAGAAAACGAATTCGGTGACCTGTTGTTCACCCTGGTAAACCTTGCCCGCCGCCAAGGAATAGATTCGGAATCGGCTCTCAGGCAGGCCAACCAGAAGTTTTACCATCGTTTTTCTACTATGGAACGACTATGCCGCGAAAGAGGTCTGGATCTGGCAAACATGAATTTTAAACAGCAAAACGAATTATGGGAAGAATCCAAAACACTGGTGGTGTAAATCGGGGCGAGTGGATTCGAACCACCGACCTCAGCGTCCCGAACGCTGCGCGCTAACCAGGCTGCGCTACGCCCCGTAAAGTTATTCAATATTATAAGAGCAAGAGGTTTTTTAAAGCAAACTTGAAATGAAATACGTAGTATTAATACTGGATGGAGCTGCCGGTTTGCCCATACCAGCAAAGAAAAACAGAACCTGCCTTGAAATTTCTTCGACCCCTAACCTTGACCAATTGGCCAGACACGGCCAGCTTGGTATGGCTGCCACAGTTCCACAGGGCATGGAGCCTTCAAGCGCTGTAGCCTGTATGTCGGTGATAGGTTATGATCCACGAGAGTATTACAAGGGACGTGCTGCTATTGAAGCCACCAGTCTGGACATCGCTATCAGCGAAGATGAAGTTGTATTCAGATGCAACCTGGTGAACACCGAAGGCGGTATAATGCAGAGCTACTGCGCGGGTCATATATCGACCGACGAAGCAAATGAGCTTATTAAAGCTCTCAACGAAGCTATTGGCAGCCGGAGAATATCTTTCTACCCAGGAGTAGGGTACCGGCACATCCTGAAGTTGAAAGAATACAACGAAACGCTTCAGGCAATCACCACACCCCCTCATGATATTTCTAACCTTCCCATATCTGACTATTTACCCAGAGGAGAAGGCAGCAAACTTTTACTCAAGCTGATCGAGGATTCAAAACTGGTATTAAAAAATCATCCGATTAATACCAGGCGCCTTGCCGAAAATCAAATTACCGCAGACAGCATTTGGTTGACCTGGGGCTCAGGAAAACCTCCCAAGCTTCCATCCTTCAAACAAGCTTATGGAAAAACTGCTGCGATAACCTCGGGGGTAGATCTGTTGCGCGGCCTTGGCAAGATGGTATCGATGGATATTCTTGATATTCCCGGAGTAACCGATGGCCAGGACAACAATTGCATAGCCCAAACTGAAGGTGCAATTGAAGCTTTAAACTATCACGATCTGGTAGTAATCCATTACGAAGCACCGGACGAAGCCGGCCATGCTGGTTCAATTGAGCAAAAAGTTGCAGCCATTGAACAAGCAGATCGGGAAATGATAGGGAGGCTGGCCAACTTTCTGGAGAACCGTGGACGACTGTTGATAATGCCTGACCACCCCACTCCAATAGAGTTATTAACTCATACTTCTGATCCAGTTCCATATCTGATGTGGGGTAAAGGAATAGCTGTCGGTGAAGGATGCAGATTTACCGAAAACGAGGCCAGACGCAGCGGTATAGTATGCGATCCCGGCTGGCAACTGATGCAAAGGTTCACCAAAGGATAGCTACATGGCAAATAGGGAAGATGAATTTTACCGTCAAAACTATTATGGAGGCCATCCTCCCACTTGTACCTGTGTGAAGTGCACTGAAAAAAGGCTAGCCAGGGCAGCAAATACACGATCCGCTGAGAGCTTCTGGTTAGTGACATTGATAGGGATATCAATCTGTGCTGCCATTTGGATGGTGTATCTGGTGATTCGCGGCTCTATTGATACACAGACGGGAATGGCATTAACCGCTGTAAACCTGAGCGTAGCAATTTGGGCGTTTTCTTACCACAGAAATCCCTGGGCAAGTTTCAGATCAGTGATAATTTCCTTGACAATTGTTATTTTCGCATTAATTATCACTGTTGCGTTATGGTAACTATTAATCTTTTTTAGATTGAAGACCTGTTTCTCAACATGCATTGTCTTGATTTATCCGTAATACTGGAGTAATCAAGACAATCGTAGTACCATTAGAACCAGAGGCTCTTTCTTCATAACAGAGGAGCGGTTTAAGAATGCTGAATTGTTAAAAAAATCATGCTGGAAAACCGAATGCTTGTCAGCCTTAAAAGGCTTATTGTATACTAGGCTATCATTATTACCGGCTGGGAGGAGGTAACCGTGGAACTTTTCTGCTTTCCGAAATGCCCTAAATGTGGTGATCAGGAGGGGGTCTTGGTGCCATTATCAGATTTTGGCTCAAATGGCGCTTCATTGCTATATAAAGCCTGGGTTTGTACCAACCCGGATTGTGGCTACAACCTTAAAATCAGAAACGGTGACATTTACATCAACGAACCGATTATGAACGGGGCTACTAACCATCGATCCCGCCCCTCATCCTGACCTGGTATAATCATTATTACCAACCAGGGGTAGCAATAAGATGATAACCCATCTGGGAACGATTAACCGGATGGTGCTTGACTTTCTATTTCCGCCAAAATGCACCAGCTGCGGGCGAGAAGGGAAGTATATCTGCGATGGGTGTTTGAACCTGGTGGTTCATGTCAAGCCTCCGGTATGCCCTATTTGCATATTACCTGTTACAGGAAACCGGAAGTGCGATTGTCGTTTCTGGCAATCCCTTGATAGGCTCAATTCTCCCTATGTATTCCAGGGCACGATAAGAAAAGCTGTTATCCAGTTCAAATTCCATAATCTGAGAGCTATAGCACCCTTCCTTGCCACATTACTATATCGTTATCTTGCCAGCAGGACAATTCCTTTCGATGTGCTGGTTCCCGTTCCTCTTCATAAGAAACGCCTACGGGAACGAGGTTACAACCAGTCTTTAATTCTGGCAAGAGAGCTCGGCAGGTTAACCGGAGCACCGTGTGAGCCCGCCCTCACAAGAAATCGCCATACCCCATCACAGGTTGACTCAAATAATGCCAGCCAGAGACGCAATAATGTTAATGGGGCTTTTATCTGTGAACACAACACGGTTGAAGGGAAAAAGATACTTCTGATCGATGATGTAGCCACCACTGGCGCTACCCTGGACTCTTGCGCTCATAGTCTAAAAAAAGCTGGTGCTTCAACGGTTCAGGCATTAACTCTGGCAAGGGAAATATAAAGAAAGGGACAAAGAAGAATGGAAGTAAAAATCGTCAGCAAAAACATTGAACTAACAGAGAAAACCAGGGCTTATATTGAAAAGAAGCTGAGCAAGCTTAAACGAAGGCTGGATGATATCAAGGAAATAAAGGTTGAAGTATCAGAAGAAAAAACCAAAGCCCAGAAAGACCGATACATTATCCGGATTGTCCTTGATTGCCATTCTACCCTTTTATACACCGAAGAAAGAGGTGAGTCCATCCAATCAGCAATGGATAAGGCGCTGCCCATTACGGAACGTCAGTTTGAACGATGGAAGGGCAAGCTGGAGGATCGTGGTAAAAACGCCCTTCCGACTGGAGTTGCCATGGCTCCGGTTTCCGATTCCGAACATGTAGCTCCGACTGAACGAAAACCCATCGTTAAAGTCAAGCGATTTGCGATAAAACCGATGCCTGTTGACGAAGCAGCTGACCAAATGGAACTATTAAGACATGACTTTTTCCTGTTCACCAATTCGGAAAATAACAAGGTAAATCTTCTCTATCGCCGAAAGGACGGGAATTACGGCCTCATTACACCAGAAACAGAATAATTACTCAGGTTTTGTTTATTGCGCTATGCACACTTCCTGGGGGTGGGTTGGCATACTGTCTTCAGTTTATGGCATCCGAAGGCTGACTCTCCCCCGGGACACCCGTGGCTTGGCGCTAAGTGAACTCGGAGATTTGAGTAATAAGAAGCTTGACCAGGACAGTTTCAGCAATCTTGAGAAAAAACTTCAAGCTTACTTTAGTGGCGAGATTGTGATTTTTAATGAAATTACCGACCTTGCAGAATATCCTCTTTTTACACAATCTGTATGGCACAACACTCGCCAAATCGGTTATGGCCAATCAGCTTCTTACCGTGATATAGCTATTAAAGTGGGGAGTCCGAAGTCTTTTAGAGCAGTTGGACAGGCTCTCAAGCGCAACCCTGTACCTATAATCATTCCCTGTCATCGTATTATATGCAATAACGGGTCAATCGGGGGATTTAACGGAGGAACTACACTTAAAGAAGACTTGCTCAAACTAGAAAAGGACGCACTGGTTAAAGCCAAGAGCTAAACTTAAGAGCCCGGAATATTTAACCTGATATACTCAGACTCCCACCGTTCTATCAATCCATGCTCGGCAAAACTGTAATATCCTCTCTGTGTGATAATCAAATGATCCAAAATCTTTAACTGCATAAAAATAGCTGCAAAAACGAGTGTGCGGGTAAGATTTTTATCTTCCGGGCTTGGTTCAAGGGAACCTGACGGGTGATTGTGGGCAAATATCATAGCAGTAGAATGCTGCCTCAGAGCGTCTTCCATCACCTCGCGAGGGTAGACTGCACTACGATTTACAGTTCCTTCGAAAAGTGTTTTTTCTTCTAACAGCCTGTTACGATTATCCAGATACAAAACCTTGAATATTTCTTTAGGCCGGGAAGCGATGGCGACCTTAAGAAAATCATAAACATCATCCGGATTTGAATAACAAGCTCCCGAGTTAATAGTCTTATCCCGAACCAGGCGCTGGCTGACATCGCGTATCAACCGCAAGGCAATCGTACTTCTTTCGCCCATCCCTTCAATCTTAAGTAATTCTTCTTTTGGAGCTTCCAGAACGCCTTTAAGGTTTTTAAACCTTCTTATTGCTTCATGTGCCTGGGGCTTGCAATCCTTACGGGGGTAACCAAGAGTCAACAACAGTTCCACGATTTCGTGGTCCGCTAAACTGGAAAGTCCTCCATTTTCAAACCGCTGCCGCAGCCTTTCTCGATGATTATTCTTGTCTCTTTTTTTATCCGATTCCATTACTAGTGCCGTTTGAAGAAACGACAGTCACTCCATTTGACCCCAGGATTTCAACCAGCTTTTTGTGTAATTGTGAAGTGTACTTTATCTCGGTATCCGGCAGTTCCATCCAATAAATACGGCTGCCATTGTTAACCACCATCCCTACCTTGTCATCACCGGGGTATTTTTTTAACACATTGATTAAATGATCCAGACGCTCTAAATCAGCTTCTTCGTCTTCTGTCTGATCCATATGCAATATCACCCTTTTTCTATCTTCAGATGTACCGGTATCATGACTAGAAAATTGAATCAAATCTTTCTCCTCGGGTCTAGTATTAAGTTCGTAGGTACTAACGCTATCGGCAACTAGCTGGACGCTATCACCTCTGGCTTTAATCTTTCCCTGCACCAGCAAGATATTCCCTTCCTGCCATAATTCCTTTGAGGCAGCATAAACCCTTGGCCAGGCTACCACCTCAATGCTTCCCTCCATATCTTCCAGCGCCGCACTTACAGATGCCTTGCCATCACGCGTGGTCAAATTACGCACTGAAGCAACCATACCGGCCACAACGGCTGTTTTATCCTCCATCTCTTCATCAATCTGGCCGCAAAGAACAATATCTGCATCTGCTTTCGCCTGTGTTGCGTATGGGCTAAATGGATGCTCGGATAAATAAACCCCCATAAGTTCTTTTTCCCAGCCTAGTTTTTCTTTTAGTGCCACCTGAGATACCTCAAACTCGAGGTTCGGCAGAGGCGTTTCTGCCTCTGAGCCCCACAAGTCAAACATGGTAGTCTGCCCGGTGCTTTTCAATTTTTGCTGTCTTTCCGAAAGAGACATGACTTTCGGCAGGCCAGCCAGTAGTGTACCACGATCACCAAACACATCGAATGCGCCTGCTTTGACCAGACTTTCCAATGCCCGCCGGTTGATGGCGCTTAAGTTTACCCTCCGGCAGAGATCTTCAATCGACGCAAAAGCCCCGTTTTTATTCCTCTCTTCAACCAACGGCTCTACAGCATTTGTGCCGACATTTTTAATCCCAGACAATCCAAAGCGTATCGCCATAGCTCCATCTTCTTGCTCTTCAATGGCAAAATCAAGTTCGCTATGATTTATACAAGGGGACAGCACTTGTATGCCTAAATTACGGCACTCTCCAAAAGCAGTAGCCAATTTTTCTGAATGTCCAAGGTAAGAAGTCAACAGGGCAGTCATATACTCCACCGGATAATTAGCCTTCAAATAAGCAGTTTGATACGCTACAAGCGCATAGCTTACAGCATGAGCTTTGTTGAAGGCATATCCGGCGAAAGGTTCAATAAGAGAAAACACTTCATCTGCAACTTTTTCCGGATACCCAAGCTTGAGCGCGCCTTCAATGAAGTTGCTGCGCTCTTTTTTCATTGCGCCAGCAATTTTCTTCCCCATGGCTTTGCGGAATATATCCGCTTGGCCCAAAGTGTATCCGGCAAACGCCCTTACAATAAAAAGCACCTGCTCCTGGTAGACTATCACGCCATAGGTTTCTTCCAAGATATCTACCAGTACCGGATGCGGGTAATGAATGGGTTCCAGACCATGTTTAGAGTTGATAAAATGGGGTATCTGCTCCATTGGGCCAGGCCTGTATAAGGCAACCATGGCAGCAATATCTCCGAACGTTGTGGGTTTCAGCTCACGTATGTAACGGCGCATACCGCTTCCTTCCAGTTGAAAAACTCCGGCCGTTTCTCCGCTGGAGAGTAGTTTATAGGTTTTGGCATCTTCGAGTGGGATTTTGGTAAGATCGATCTTCTCACCCCGGGTTTGCAGAATAATATCACGAGCCTTCCCTAAAATGGTTAAGTTCACCAACCCCAGAAAATCCATCTTCAATAATCCGATTTTGGCAATATCACCCATCGGATACTGCGTCATAACCAGGCCATTGTTATCTCCCCGAGAAAGCAACTGGAGCGGACAGTGGTCGGTAAGCGGCTCGCGGGCTATGACTACTCCTGCCGCATGTGTAGACGCATGACGACTCAAGCCTTCTACTCTTTTAGCAGTTTCGAGGACATTGTTTACCGAAGCGTCCCTGCTTTTTAACTGTCGCAGCTCTTCGCTCATTTCCAGCGCCTTATCTATAGTCATTCCCGGGGAAAAAGGCACCAGCCGTGCGATACGATCAACATCACCATACGGCATCCCCAGCGCGCGACCCACATCTCTTATAGCCGCTCGGGCACCCATTGTTCCAAAGGTTATAATCTGAGCTACGTGATCAGCCCCATATTTTCGAGAAACATAGTTAATCACTTCATCCCGTCGTGTATCGGCAAAATCAAGGTCAATATCCGGCATTTCTCGCCTTTCGATATTCAAAAACCTTTCAAAAACCAGCTTGTGCTCGATCGGATCAACTTCGGTTATTCCAAGACAACGAAGAACTATTGATGACGCAGCGCTACCCCGCACATTAAATAAAATGCCTTCACGGCGTACAAACGACACAATGTCCCATACTACCAGAAAATAATTGGCAAAGTCTGTCTGACGGATAACATCAAGCTCATAATTAAGCCGATCTTGAATCTCATCATTGGCATTGGGATAATAACGCTCTAATCCAGCAGAGCAAAGGTCTTTAAGATATTGAAGGGGAGTTTTTCCTTCAGGTATATCAATCTGCGGTAAGTGCAGTCTGCCGAAATCAATCTCAAGATTACACTTTTCGGCAATTTTATTGCTATTTTCGATCGCTTCAGGTATATCGCTGAACTGCTCTGTCATTTCCTCAGAGCTTTTCAGATAGAAGTAGTCACCCCCCATTTTTTTCCGCTTTTCTTCAAACACGGTGGCATTGGTGCCAATGCACAAGAGCAAGTCATGAGGACTGGAATCCCCGGGGAAGATATAATGCACGTCATTGGTTGCCACCATAGGTATTCCGAGTTCCCTGGCAAGTGGTACCAGCTGCTTGTTCACCTGTTCGAGTTCGGGAATTGGGTGGCGTTGCAGTTCAATATAAAAATCTTCCCCGAATACACGTTGATACCAAAGAGCAGCCTCACGAGCTTCAAGCAGGCGGTTACTTAAAATAAGCTTGGGTATTTCGCCGGCTATGCATGCCGTTAGAGCAATCAAACCTTCGCTATGTTTTTCCAGGATTTCTTTATCCATCCTGGGTCTATAGTAAAAACCTTCAGTATTTGCCAGACTGACAAGCCGTATCAAGTTCTTGTATCCGGTACTATTTTTCGCTAGCAACACCAAATGATAATTTTCCCGATCTGCGCTGGTCTTGCTATGCCTGCTGCCGTTTGCCAGATAAGCTTCACAGCCAATAATAGGCTTGATGCCGGCTTCTTTGGCTGCCTGATAGAACTGGATAGCACCATGGAGTACCCCATGGTCGGTAATGGCAATGGCATCCATACCGAGATCTATTGCTCGTTGAACAAGTTCCGGAATGCGGCACATGGCATCAAGGAGGCTGTATTCGGTGTGGACATGGAGATGAGTATGTTTCACAATGCTAATTATAACAATGGCTGCCAGGTTTATAAAGCCGGGTCTGGCTGGCTAGGCCAGACAACTTTAATTTAATTATTGTAAAATAGTCAGAGAAAGGAATAAATATGAAGTATTTCAACCTGCTATCCAAATTTCTATTGGTAGTTTGTCTGCCAGTTCTGTTTCTAACTGCCAGTATTGCAATTGCTTTTAATAGTCAGTGGGTATATCAGAGAGGATTTAATAAATATGACATTGAGGTTGTTACCGGTATTGAAAAATCCGAGTTAAAAAAAGCCAGCCAGGAATTAATCAGGTATTTCAACTCATCAGAAGAGTTAGCGGAAATCACGGTCATTAAAAATGGGCAGCTGTTTACATTGTTTAACGAAAAGGAAGTGCTGCACCTTAAAGACGTGAAGGATTTGGTAAATCTGGACTATACCGCACTTGTGCTTTCAAGCCTATATGTACTGGGCTTTTGCGCTGTTTCCCTCGCACTGAAACCATCCGGACAGGGCATGATCCTACGCAAGTTTGCTTTTGGAAGTCTATTGACTTTGTTGGCAATAACAGCGACTGGAATTATCGCACTGATGGACTTCAACTGGCTGTTTTTACAGTTTCATCTTATCAGTTTTACTAATGATCTCTGGTTGCTCGATCCGGCTACAGATTACCTAATCATGATGTTTCCGCAGGGTTTTTGGTTTGATGCTGCTCTGTTAGTAGCTGGTTTGACCGCCGGAGGAGCGCTGCTAACAGGAGCTTCATCCTTATTGTTGGCGAGCCGGCAACAGCGGGATTAAAAACACCCCAGCTGGCAGACGGAAACCTTAAAATCCCGGGCATTTATTTCGTTGGAAATGTCCATCGGCTTTAGCTTGTACTTGCGGGCAAGCTCAAATACTGCTTCACAGGTCAATCGGCCAGCCGATTCAAGTTGGTTGATTTCTGCAACCACTTCCCCGTCCATCCTTTTCATTTCAATATCTTCGAAAGGAGTTTTATCAACTTTAAAGCAGCCAATCTGACAATCGATCACCCTGCGGCCCATTTTATCAACGATCGCACCAACCGCGATCCTTGGGACTCCAGCATCCCTGGCAATTTTCCAGGCCAGCGGGCACGGCATATATCCATCCTTCAGTGAAGCACTTATGACACTTTCCAGCTCTGCAAGTTTTTCTGCGGGTAGATTGGCAGGATTTTCCGATAATTGTATCCTCCCACGTTTTTTCGTTTTATCTTTCTCGTTGAAGTCTCTCATGTCTACCTTCCTTGATTTCATTTAGATGGATTGAGAAATTAACTGTAAATCCGGGTAGATTCTACCCCCGAATTTCGCAAAAGACAAATCATGCGGCAATTAAAAGACGATATCGCACCATGCTCCGCTTGCCTGTAAATATTACACAGGCATACAGTAAAACGCCTGCGTACTTGCCGGAAAACAAACCGAAGAACAATTATTACATATGGAGGATTTTACTTAAAAAAGACCGAGTACGTTCATGAGTGGGATCGGTAAAAAATACGTCAGGGGGCGCTTCTTCAATAATCTGGCCTTCATCCATAAAAATTACTCTTTGCGCAGCAGCCCGGGCAAAACCCATCTCATGAGAAACGACCAGCATTGTCATTCCTTCGCTTGCCAGTGAGCCCATCACATCAAGAACCTCTTTTATCATTTCAGGATCAAGAGCAGATGTGGGCTCATCGAATAACATAACCCTCGGATTCATCGCTAAAGCCCTTGCGATAGCCACACGCTGCTGCTGGCCACCGGATAGCTGAGATGGATAGCTCCGCGCTTTTTCAGGTATCCCCACCTTTACAAGCAGCTCCTGGGCAATTTTTTCAGCTTCCTCTTTGGTTCGCTTGCGTACAATAGTCTGCGCAAGTATCAAGTTCTGAAGAACTGTAAGGTGCGCGAAAAGATTAAACGACTGGAACACCATTCCTACTTCGCGACGCACCGCATTAATGTTCTGGTTGGTATCCAACGGTATTCCATCAACAACTATGCTGCCTTTATCATATTCTTCCAGGCGGTTAATACAACGCAGTAAAGTTGATTTGCCAGAACCAGAAGGACCTACTATCACAATGACTTCGCCTTCTTCGACAGTCAGGTTTACTCCCTTAAGAGCTTCAACATGCCCAAAGCTTTTGTATACGTCCTTTATTTCTATGATAGCTTGCGCCATGTTAACTTCCACGCCTCGATCGTTTTTCAATGTAGGAAACCACTCGCGCTGCGACCAGAGTGAGTACCAGATAGAGCAAAGCTACCATCAGCCAAGTTTCAATAGGATTAAAATGGGCAGACATAAACTCTCTTCCTTTTCTGGTAATGTCTGCCACAGCTACTACGCTAACCAGTGAAGAATCTTTTAACAGCGCAATAAATTCATTCCCCATAGGGGGTAATATCACCCTGAATGCCTGTGGTAACACCACATAGCGCATAGCCTGAAAATGACTCATGCCAAGAGACCTTGCGGCTTCCATTTGTCCTTTTGGAATACTCTGGATACCGGAACGAACAATTTCGCTCATATAAGCTCCGTAGCATACCGTAATAGCTATAATAGCCGTAAGGATCGGATTTGCACGATAGTTAATTAGTGGCGCCCAGTTAAGCCAAACTCCAATTTTTTGTATGACTACCGGAGAGGCGAAATACCAGGCGATCAGCTGAACAAGCAAGGGTATGCCACGAACAATTTCTACGTAGAGAGAGGAAATTCCAAAGATAAGCTTGTTCTTGGAAAGTCGGCCCAACCCTCCAAACAAGCCAAGAATCAGCATTAAAAAATAGCTCGCAATAGTTACCAGAATGGTTACCAGAATCCCTTCCCGGGCAAAGACAACTATTTCCTTGAAAGGTACCGGGGCGAGCATGACCAGCAAAATTATGATGGCGATAACCGCCGCTACCAGCCACCACCAGGGATCCTGACGTATATTGACCTCACCCCCGGTGACGAAGCTTAACTCACTAATAGGTTCATTCTTTTCTTTTTGTTCCATTTATTAAACCAAGGGAGGGTTCAATTGAACCCTCCCACAATTGTTCTATTAATCAACCAGCCATTTTTCAACAAGCTGGTCTATCACGCCTTTGGCTTTGACTTCAGCCAATGCTGCGTTTATCTTTGACATTAACTCGTCGCTTCCCTTGGGCATAGCAATACCATACTCTTCGGTGGTCAATACTTCGCCTACCGTTTTCAAGGTATCATACTTGTTTACATAGCCGGAAGCAACTGGAGTATCGCAGACAACTGCATCAACCTGGTTATTCATAAGAGCTACAAAAGCCATGCCGATTTCATCGTACCCGGTTACATTGACGCCATCCATTGCGCTTACTTCATCATCCCCGGTAGTACCGGACTGAACGCCAACCTTTTTACCGACAAGGTCGCCAGCTCCTGTCATCGTGCTGTCAGTCCTGGCAACGATGATCTGCCCTGCAATATAATACGGATCAGAAAAATCCATGTCAGCCTTACGCTCTTCCTTAATAGTTATGGATGAAATGGCTGCATCATAGGTACCTTGTGCCACACCAGCAAGCAGCGGGTCCCATTCAACGTTAATCCACTCAACTTCAAGACCGGCTTCTTCTGCGATTGCATTGAAAAGATCGACATCGAAGCCAACTATTTCGCCAGTCGTTGTATCAACATATTCAAAAGGCGGCCAGGTAGCATCAGTAGCTACACGAATCTTGCCGGTATCGCCACCACAACCCGGCAACAGTAACCCGGCTACGAGCACAGTAGCCAACAACAACCATAATATACGTTTCATGTATCCCCCCTTATTGTATTTTCTTTTGGATTATTTACTTCTCAGCGATAATTTAAACAAGTTTAGAAGTTTACTCTATTTTTATAAGCTGTGTCCAGATTTAAGCAGCATTCTACCTCAATCCAGGATACTCTGCCGAAAAATAAGTTACCCGCCAAAAAAAATTTGGCGGGTAACGGATAATACCAAAACCAGCTAAAAAGACGGTAAAACTATGCCTCTGCTGCTCCAGTATCAGCTTCCTTACCAACAACTTCAGTTTCGGAAACGGCTTTTTCTTCTTCTCCCTCTTCGGCTTCATCCTTGGCTGACTGGGTAACCCTAACAATAGCATGATCACCTGGAGTAATAATTTCCACGCCCTCTTCAGGCTGCAAATCAGAAACATAAATCGTTTGGCCAGCTTCAGTCAGCACGCTGATATCAACCTCGATGTGAGGAGGCAATTTATCAGGAAGACATTCAATCTGGATTTCGTTAAGTTGATGATCCAAAAAGTTCTCACTATATTCTAACGCGGGCGCTTGACCGATAAGTAATACAGGTATATCGGCTGAAATTTTTTGGCTCATATTTACCTGGTACAAATCAACATGCACCAGACTCTGGCTAAGGGAATGCCGAGATACGTTTTTTATCAGTACGTTACGATTATTGTTTTCACCTTCCACATCAAGTAAAATAATTCGTGAAGTACCCCCCTTGATGATTAGTTCCAAGTCTTTCTCTCCCAATTCGAGCGCAAGAGAATCAACGCCTTGTCCGTATACATTAGCGGGAACGATACCATCCCGTCTTAAAAACCGTGTTCTCTTACCAAATAACTTGCGTTTACCGGCTTTAAGGACTGCTTTTTTCATATATTTTCTCCTCTATTCGGAATACAGATTGCTTTTTATTATACCACTTTACAGACTTGAACCGCATCCACATTTGCTAGACACCCCCCCCTAACCATCGATACTCTAATACGTTATATATCAGAGGGTATTTTTGGAGGAGGGGGCGATATGCAAAGACAATTCATAAAAATCAAGGCAAGCCGCCACTATACACAGAACGAAGTTCCGGTGATAGACTGGGCACTCGTAAGTTGTATTTGCGCCGCCGTGTTTTTGACCATAATTATCATTTGGGGCATCGGACAAGCGCTCGGACTCTGATCACTCAAACATTGGCTTTAACTCATCTTCGTGAGTAACAAGCTCTTTTTTCTCTTCCGAGGTCAACCGGACCGTGTATACGTAAAAAACCTGGCTTCGATCAGGACTGTAAATATAATAATAATCTTCTATAGTGGCAGTTTTTCCTGCGTAGGGTTCAATTGCAGCATCCCCAGGGGTTCGTTCTTGTTTAACCGGCTGTATGATAACCCTTTGCCCGGTATGAAACTTTGGTGCCCTTACAGTTTCACCTGCCATTATAGCTCACCATAATAGTCACACCCCTTGTGGTTGTCAATAGGGCGACTCGCCAATTTCTCTTTCGATCAAACTATAACGGACTTTAAACCCTATCCAGAAAACTATAGCAGCCCCCAGTCTATATACCCCTTTTGGATGACTTTCAGGTACTCCGGGGATGGTTTTTCCGCCTTGCTCTGTTGTTTCAACGTATATGTAAAAGCCTCAACAGCTTCACCGGTGTCTTTAAAAACAATTACTTTGATCCTGTCATTAATTGCCGGAAAGCCTTTCTCTCGATCCAGCTTTGCCAGATCGCTCTCGTCAATTTCGTACACCCCTCCCAGTACCTTCTCACGACCAGCGCGTTTTATATTAGCGATAGCACCGCGCCACTCCCTGGACCAACCAGTAAATATCAACTGGAAATTGGGTAAGCTGGCACTAAACCGCGGCTTGGCGGTTGGGCAACATACAGTCATAAGCCGGCGGTCCAAGTGCGTATCATATGCAAAATAAAGCAAGCAGTTAGTTCCCAAATTTCCCCGTTTAAATAGCTGCCAGAACCATGATTATCCCGACGACCAGCAGATAGCCGCCGATTAAGTAAGCTATAAGCCGCGGCTAGATAATAATCACGAGTCCAACAACAATACTTATTATGCCCGATATCAATCCCGCATTATCAGCCAGAAAACCCATTCCAGCCTCCTTATCTAGGATATTTCTTTAGTAACAAAGGCAATAGTTTCAGGTTTTCTATCTGATTTTTCCCAGTAACTCTTAAATTCCTGTACCTGGGGAGTATCGACATTGATAATAGATTGAATTGTACTATAAGCTATCGACTGGTATAGCAATTCTACATTTACAGTAAAAGGGCCACTTGATGAAGATGTGTCCACCTGATAGCCTACAGAATCAGACCCACCGGTAAAATTACTATCAGTCAAGGCATCACCCCAAACCGCGTACATTTCTCCGGCAGTTTGCTTATCAAAACCGGATGGCAAGAGACGATTGTCCTTGGCGTATCCCGAAGCCTCCAGCAATTTGTGAGTCACTCCACCATCAACGTTATGCAAAATGGCTTCGTATATTTGCACCTGATCGGCAGAGGTAATAACATCGTAATGCGGTTCATATGTATAGATATCGGCATCGGCATTATTGCCGCTGATAGTACCATCATTATTGGGTTTACCGGATTCAAAAATTACTTTACCATTTTTATCCAGCACCTGCACATGCAACCATACCCTTCGGGATGGAAATCCTGTAGGCAGCTTATGCCCGGTATGATCTTCAACTTTGACAGTGAATAGCAGGTTATTTCCGCTCATTTCTGATTCCAGAATTGAAACCGAAGCTGTATCCTGGCCAAGCTGATTAATGGCACGTTCTATTGTAGCGTTGAATTGAGCTGAAGAAGAAGTAACCGCCAAAGCATCAGGATTGTCACGAAGAATTTTAATCATATGGGTATTGCCGCCAACGAAATAATGCTGGCTGAACGGTCCTTTGGCATCGATATGAGGAGGGATGTTGGATGTTTTAACCTTACCATCAGCATAAGGCATGTGGCATGTCTGGCAATTTTTTTCACCAGGATAACTGGAGTGCAGCCATTCGAGGTATGGTACCTGTTCCGGAAAAGTACCTTGCACTTCGCCATTGCCATCAATATATGGAGTAATTACCGTATGACAGGTAGCACAGAGCCCGGATTCACTCAAATGTTGGCCTTCTACCGGCTTGAACCCAGAACTCGCCATCATCATTTGCTGATCAGGATCTTCAAACTGGGAAAATATCAGCCGGTTGGGTGAAACCGTCGTAGTATCGACAATATAACCGCCGGCAAAGGTATCCGCCTGCCCAAGACCTTCAGCTTGAATTTGGTGGCAAAGGGTACAGGATACACCATCGATACCTGCGTTATGCAAATCATTTGAAGTATTCAAAAATCCATCCCCAAACAACAGCGAAGTCAATCCGTCTTTCGTTGCCTGGGTACGCGCCATCGGAGTATGGCAGGTACCGCATACATCTTCAATTACGCCCTGGAGATGGGGAGCATTTTTAATTTCAGCACTAACCTTAGCGAGAAAATATGGATCCCTGGCAGCATTTGCCATCATGGTAGAGCGCCAGTGAGAATCCATTGACACATCGTTTCCGCTTTCATCCTGCAGCCTTGAGTGACACAATGCGCAATTACTGGATCCGGCAAAACTGCCGCTATCAAAACTAACCAGCGCCAACCCTTCGTGATCGGCAACGGGAGTAGTAGGGGGAGTAGTTGTCGGCTCGGTGGATGTGGCGGGAGTAGTGGTTTTATCCCCAGTTCCGCAAGCAGAAATAGTTCCGGCTACCAGAAACAGTGTAACCAGAAAGGCTGTAAATAAGGTAACGTTTTGCCTATTGCGTATTTTCCTCATTGTTTGTTCCTTTCTGCCAACCAGTTGGCAAAATAATGCTAAGATAATAGAGATTAATTCAAAACCAACTAGAAGTCAATTATATTCATATATATTCTTAATAATAACATTTTTTCTTTATTCTATACACAACCTGGCCGAATGCAGCCTGTTATACATTGCTCCGCTGGGAGAAAGCTGGCTGCTCATCAGGCTGATAGTAGCCACCCGAACTTGATTATGTGCTATGTATGCCATGCTGCCAATAACAGATGCTATTGTTTGCTGCATTACAGGTGTTATTCCTTGTCTTGCTCTTGCCAAAGTCAAATGGGGTGCGAACCGACGCTTTGCCGGCTCAAATCCCAACTCAACCATATTTGCTTCAACCTCTCCAGCAAGCATTTGCAATCTACCCAGTTCACCAGTCAGCCCCACCCATAAAACCTGAGCCCGGCTCAATGCCGGAAAAGCTCCCAATCCCTTGAAGCCAATTTCAAAGGGATTGAACTGACGCGACACAACATCCAGCTTGTCAGCTATACTATCAGCTTTCGCCCGATTACTGTAACCAAGGAATTTTAAAGTTATATGCAGGCTTTGGGGAGATGCCCATTTTAAATCATCAAGACCCTGTTGTTGCAGAGCTTTTTGAAGCCGCCCCAGCTCTGTTTTGGTATCATCAGGCAGCTCAATGGCTACGAACAAGCGCAGGCTCTCCATTAGTTGCCCTCCATTTGAATTGAAAACAGTCTGCTCGCATTAGACCCCAGCACCCTATTTTTATCCTCCCTCCCAAAACCAGCATCGAAAAGGTATTCCAAAGCCCTCTTCTGGCTGATGAGCGGAAAATCGCTCCCAAACAGTATTTTTTCTACGCCAGCAAGCTCAGCCGTAATCCGATAAGCACGGCTTTCGTAAAGATATGGCATTGCAGCACTGTCATAATAAACGTTCCGGCAGCCCTGTTTTACTTCCGGTTGTAGAAGGTAAAACGGTAAACCCCCACCCAAATGCCCGAGTATAATTTTTACGTCCGGGTATTGTTTTACGAACTTATACACATTTTCAGGCGTCAATTTCCCCTTGCCCGGATATAAATGACCGGTTGGTTCTGATGCATGCATCATGAGCACCATATCATGTGCTGCCAGATAATCCATCACCTGACCGATTGCTTCTTCATTTGCAGGAGCATCTCCGCCAATAACCGGACGCAGTTCTCCTATACCGGCTAATCCTCCGGTTCGAATACGTTCAAGCTCCTGTAACGGATTGGTTGCCATATTAATTACAACCATTCCTAATCCGATAATCCGCCCGTGAAACCTTTTTACGGCATCTATAATGTAATCGTTATGAGCAGAACACAGACCGGCATCACCCCAACTGATTGCTGCAGCCACTGAAACGTCTACTCCTGATTCATCCATGCTGGCTACCAGATCTTCAGCAGTTACCATGCACGCTTTCTGGTTTGCGTACAATTCGGCAAAGCACGTATCTGTTATTAGCTCTTCCCTGCGGGCAATAAAGTCCGGCGGGAAAATATGGGTATGAGAATCAATAATCATAATGATTGATTATAACCGATTCTCGGAAGGTGTTCACGTGTTATTACATCAGGCGTTCAAGTCCTGCCTTCGGAAGACGCCGTAAGCCCCGGCAATAAATACAACAATATAGCCAGCAAGTATCAAAACTGGCTTCCATAAAAACCCGTCAAATCCTTCAGCCCCTCCTATAGACAGCAGCTGGGATGTGTTATAACTGATAAAATAGACGCTGGTATCTGCCAGCCACCCGGTTGACATGGAAACAAGAGCCAGCACAATACTTTCCCCAATAAACCATGCCACCGCTACTGCCATCCCGGCCATCGCAGAACGCAGTGCCACCGCAAAAAAGTTTGCCATGGCCAGATACACTGCAATAACCAGAAAGCTGCATCCAAGGGAAGTGAAAAACCAGGCTGCAAACCCCTCCCATAATATCGCCCCTTCCACCAACAGACTGGTAATAATGGTAGCGATAAAACCAGCCAAAACTGCAATAAGAATCCCGGCGGCGGCGCCAATGGCTGAAGTTAAGAGTTTAGCGACAAAATAGGACAAACGGCTGGTACCCCGGGCAATAGACTGGCGGACGGTTCCCCATGCGTATTCGTTGCCTATAACGGAAGCGGCAAATACGATTACCAAAAACATACCAAAGCCGGGAACCGAATTAAAAACGTTCTCCATTGCCCCGGGCAAAACCAGCGACTGTTTATAGCGGGCAAGTTGTCGGGCAAGGAAGGAACTTTCAAAATCAAAACTCGAACCTGGCTCAGGATGAGGCAGGCCGGTAATTTCCGTTGAACCATCCGGGTTGATGATGACTTCCACATCGTTAAGCTCGGGGTATTTGCTTAAAATATCGTTGTAATTAATATAGTTAATCACTATCGGCAGCAGCACACTGGCAAGCATCACCACCATCAATACGTAGGGCAACCAGCGTTTTCTAAGCTTGAAAAATTCTGTTTTTAGCTGATTAAGCACTTCCCGCCTCCTGATACCCCTCTTCGATAGCATCCAGAAAGAAATCTTCCAGCGAATTGGATGATTTTTTCATTTCGAATACTTTTATACCGGAACGCACCAGCATTTCGTTGATGTCAGGGTGCTTTGCTTCATCAGCAGTTATATACAAATACTCATCGTCTGCTTCAATAGTGCTTATCCATGAAACATCTGCAAGCAGTAAGGAAGCAGCATTGATGTCATTTACCTTCATTTCCAGTGTATTGCCTCCGTGTAAAAGTTCCTCAACCGGTCCCCGGGCGATCACTTTGCCCCGGTTTAACACTGCCACATAGTTACACACCTGCTCAACTTCATGGAGTAGATGGGACGAAAGAAAGATTGTCTTGCCCTGCTCGCCAAGCTGTCTGATAATATCCCTGATATCGATGATGCCGGAAGGATCCAGCCCATTAGTAGGCTCATCCAGGATGATAAGTTCCGGGTCGCTAAGTAGTGCAAGCGCAATAGAAAGCCGCTGGCGCATACCCAGTGAATAAGTCCGGGATGGGCTGCCGGCTCTTTTCGCCAACCCGACAATATCAAGAACTTCATCAATTTTGCGGTAGTCTACTACTCCTCTCATACGGGCAAACACTTCCAGATTGTCACGACCAGACAAATAAGGGTACATGGGCGAGTTTTCAAGCACAGAACTGGTACGCTCAAGTAGTTTTGGGCCTTCCTGACTCATGTTCTGGCCAAAAAGCTCTATAGAGCCGGCTGATGGCCGGATTAATCCCAGTAACATGCCAATGGTGGTAGTTTTTCCGCTCCCATTTGGCCCCAAACACCCAAAGATACTGCCCTGGGGAACTTCGATGTTTAAATTATCTACCGCAACCATCTTCTTACGGGCAGTATTGAAATGTTTGGTTAATCCACAGGTCCGGATAACAATGCTCTGTTCCAATAGTAACTCCTTCCATACACAGCAAATTTTTCTATAGTGGTATTTGCTGATTAAACTTGTTATCAATACCAGGTGCGCTTTACTATTTCGCTAAAAGCTTAACACATGATTGCAGTCTGTGGAGGATAATAAACCGGTTTTATATAATCAGCAAACCTACCACCGCCAGAGCCGCAATCGGCGGCAATGCAGGCATAGCCCGGCCTTTAAGAAAAACAGCTTGGATTATATAAGCCAATACCAGCCCACCAAATCCAAAAATTGCAATTGTAATCGCCGGGACCAATCCCTCGGAGAAATAAACCGCAGCAGTCAACAAACCCGGAAACGCGATATCCCCTCCGCCCAGAATAGAATAGCTGCGCGCATCGGACTTTGACTCAAGGATATCTGTAATCCCTTCTTTTTTCAGATTCAGTTTCCACCCATGGTGGTCTTTGGGAATCACAATCGCCGGAAGTGTATCCGATTTTGCCAGGCGGTCAGCCATCCATGTCATAAATCCAAAACGTACCGCCAGGAAATCATACACCGCCAGGGCCAGTATAATTACCATAGCTGTCCACGGCGAAATGAACCGGCCGAATACAGAAGCAACGGCTGCCAGAGCTGCTACCAATGCCAGGTTATGGAGCCACACAAAGGGTTTGGCAAACCAGATAACCCCGAGCATAACAGCTATGGCTATTGCAGCCTGATAAGGCAGGTAAAACACGCTGATAACAAATGCCCCCCAGCCAAACAAGGCCGCAAACAACACTCTCAGAAGTATTTTTAGTGCCCAGAGAGGTATAAAAAAGAGTACCAGCCCCAAAATAACCGCTACGGCAATAATATAAATCACCACCGGCCCGGCAGAGGAGTATGCCGGCGCCTCGATTATGTCACCGGATGGGGTAGTGATCTCTCCCGGCCACCAGATTACTTCTTCGGAAGGCTGGCTTGGTACGTATATTTCCTTCTCTTCAAAAAAAGGGTCCATCCTGGTCACTACCAGAAAAACAAGAAGGTGGGCGATCACAAAAAGCAAAAGACTCCAATGGACTGGGTTAAATTTTAAGTAATTTTTCAGATTCATTGCGGAGAGTACCTTCCATTAAAACCCTGGTATTATCGTCCAGGGTTATTATTTCAGCCGATGTTAACATATTTTAACGCATATCTTGTAAAAAAGTTACCGGCGTTATCCGTATGAATCGATATTGAAATCCGCTAAAAAAGAAGCCCTGCATATGCAGGGCTTTAAAACACCATTACGGGTAATGATTATCTAATAGTTTTCAGCCAGAATTTCGTAGTAGGCTTTAGCGTGTTTGCATGCAGGGCATTCATCCGGAGCTTCGGTGCCTTCATGAATATAACCACAATTTGTGCAGTGCCATTTTACCGGCTTATCCCGTTTAAACACCTTGCCTTCGGCAATATTTTTGGCTAGTTTACGATATCTTTCTTCGTGAAATTCTTCAACTTCGGCAATTTCTTTAAATGATACTGCAATATCCTCAAACCCTTCCTGTCGGGCAGTTTTTTCTGCCTCTGCATAGATTATACTCCACTCCATTTTTTCACCATCAGCAGCAGCCTTAAGATTTGCTAAAGTGTTTCCAATTACACCTGCCGGAAAAGACCCAGTAATTTCAACTTCGCCACCTTCGAGGTACTTAAAAAACACCTCGGCGTGTTCCTTTTCATTTTGCGCAGTCTCGGTGAAAATAACAGCAATTTGCTCGTAACCTTCCTTGCGAGCCTGACTTGCAAAGAAAGTGTAGCGATTTCTTGCCTGGGATTCTCCGGCGAAAGCAGCCAGCAGGTTCTTTTCTGTTTGGGTACCTTTAATAGTTTTGCTCATATATCCTCCATCCTTTCTAAGAACTTAACCACAAATAGGTTTTTATGGTATCATAACGGGGAATTTAATACGGGCTTAAGTGTAAATCCGTAGTCTATTGTTTTGTTAGTATTTGATATTAATAGTGATCATTATACCTGAATTGGATGATTGGCACAACAAATAGCCTGAAGTGAATAAGTAATTTGACACTAACTTAAGCCAATTGATAGAATTATTGGTTGTTTGTAATCAAGGAGGGCTGGTACAATTTACGCAATAATTGAAACAGGCGGGAAACAGCACCGTGTAGTTCCCGGTGACAGCCTCAATGTTGAATTGCTGGCCGTTGAAGAAGGTAGCACCATTGAGCTGGAAAGGGTATTGCTTGTCGGTGAGGGGGATAAAATACTGGTAGGCAAACCTACCATCGATGGGGCTAAAGTCTTTGCTAAAGTAAATAACCATGGCCGAGGTAAGAAGGTTTTGGTGTACCGCTATAAGGCAAAGACCCGTTATTCCAACAAACTCGGACATCGCCAACATTTTACCAATATTACTATAGAAAGAATTGACGTACCGGAGTTAAAGACCAAAACTACCAGAAAGAGCTCCGATCCGAACACAGAGGAGAAGCAGGATGGCGCATAAAAAAGGAGGCGGTTCTTCTCGCAATGGACGTGACTCGAAACCCAAAATGCTGGGCGTGAAACGTTTCGCAGGAGAGCAGGTAACCGCTGGGACAATCATCGTCAGGCAGAGAGGTACCAGGATTCATCCCGGGGAGAACGTTGGTCTCGGCAGAGACCACACCCTTTATGCCCTGATAGATGGCCAGGTGGTTTTTGAACCCTATGATAAAACTCGCCGTCAGGCCAGCGTGAGGGCTAGCTAATTATGAAAGAAAAAATCCATCCAAAATATTTTGAAGATGCCGAGGTAATTTGTTCCTGCGGCAACATTATTACTACCGGTTCGGTAAGAAAAACCACCAAGGTTGAACTTTGTTCGAAATGCCATCCGTTCTATACCGGTGAGCAGCGCATTGTTGATACTGCTGGCCGGGTAGAGCGCTTCAAACAACGCTACAACCTTAAAAGTTAAGGCGGGGCAGGCTTTAATAGCTGAAAAGGGCGGCAAGTTATACTAAGCCGCCCTTTTTTATCAGGATGACAACATGAGCGATTGCAAAGTAAATTATGGTGGCCAGGCAGTGATGGAAGGGGTAATGATGCGCGGTAAAGAATTCGCAGTTACCGCTGTCCGCAATCCTGCTGGCAAAGTTGTGATCCGCGCTCAGAAACTGGGGCGTATATATACCGGTAAGTTAAGAAAAACCCCTTTTCTTCGAGGCATCATCGTATTAGTGGAATCTCTCGTGCTGGGGCTTTCCAGTCTGTCATGGTCAGCTAACGTAGCCCTGGAAGAAGAGGCTGAAAATGGCGAAACAAAGCAGGAGATTTCCTCCGCCTGGACATGGGCAATTATGGCGGTCTCGTTTATTTTTGGTATAGCCCTCTTTTTTGTCCTCCCCTTGCTTCTTACCCGTCTTCTGGACTCGGTGATAGAATCATCCATTCTGTTCCACCTGGTCGAAGGGGTAATCAGGTTGGCGATCTTTTTGCTATACCTGAAAATAATATCTACCATGTCAGACATAAAGCGTGTATTTTCCTACCACGGGGCGGAGCATAAAACTATTAATGCCTATGAACATGGCGAGCCTCTGAAGCCAGAATATATCCAAAAATATTCCACCGCCCATGCTCGTTGCGGAACTGCATTCCTTCTTTCAGTAATGGTACTTGCGATACTGGTATTCAGTCTGGTCGGGAAACAGGTTTTGTGGCTGATGATATTGACTCGTATCTTGCTGCTCCCAGTTATTGCGGCTCTGGGATATGAAATAACCCAACTATGCTCACGCCATATGTCTAACTTGCTGGCAAGGATTATTATTGCTCCCGGAATGTGGCTTCAAAGCCTGACCACCGGTGAACCAGACGACAATCAAGTTGAGGTAGCGGTAGCCGCTCTTGAAGAAGTGATCCGGCAGGAGAACGGAGCTACCACATCAGCTTGATTTAAATATCCAATTGGTCTTTAGTTAGTTCGGTAAAGAAGCAGGTCCGTTCGCCAGTATGACATACCGGACCCCTGGGTGAAGCTTTAACTAAAATAGTATCGTTATCACAGTCTATAAATATTTCCTTAACCAATAACCGGTTACCAGATGTCGCACCCTTGTGCCACATTTCCTGACGGCTACGGCTATAGAACCATACTTCACCAGACTCCAGAGTCAGTTTGACCGCTTCCGGATTCATATAACCCAGCATTAGTACGTCTCCAGTTTTATCATCCTGGATTACTGCGGGCAATAATCCGTTCGAATCGAGTTTAAGATTCAGTTTTTTGCTCAAGTTATATCTCCTGCATATGAGTAAATTGATTATCCAATATTATCAAGAACCTGTCTTAAGTTAATATCTCCTGTATATAGTGCTTTTCCGACAATCACTCCTTCAACTCCAAGTTGCTTGAGAACCTTGAGGTGAATCGGCTGGGAAACCCCGCCAGAAGCAATAACCGGTGTGCGTACACTATCCAGCAATTCGTAAACAGCACAAAAATTGGGCTCCGTAAGAGTGCCGTCACGAGTGATATCGGTATAAATGAACCGCCTGACACCCAGCCGCACCATATCACGGGCCAGTGAAACAGCGGGGACTTCGGTAGACTGCTGCCAGCCTTTTATAGCCACCTTGCCGTCTCTGGCATCAATACCAACTATGATGGAATCGTTAAAACGGCGACAGGCTTCCTTCACCAATTCATGGTTTTCAACGGCAGAAGTACCCAGTATCACCCGATCAACGCCAGCTTTAAACAGGCTCTCTATATCCTCAATGGTGCGTATTCCGCCTCCAACTTGCACTGGAATAAGTATCCCTTGAGCAATTTCGCGAATCACATCCAGGTTAATAATTTTTCCACAGGCTGCTCCGTCAAGATCAACCACGTGCAATCGAGTTGCCCCTTGAGATACCCAGTCATGCGCTTTACTGACGGGATTAAAAGAATAGACAGTTTCAGCGGAATAATCACCCTGGTAAAGACGTACGCATTGCCCCGCCCGTATATCAATAGCAGGAATTATTTCCATATTAGTACGTTCTCCGGAGTGTCGCATAAAGGTAGATTATAACACAATACGAATTATCTATTAAACCTTTTTTCAACCGGGCGGACCACCAGCACCATCCCCTTTTCGGACACTACTTCGACTTCTTGCCCTTTGGACAATGCCACTTCTGAATATGCGCTCCAGTATTCGCCTTGTATTTTAACGGTACCCTCCGGTGATAGATCTTTGACCACTACACCTCTGGTACCCTCCATAAAGGGCAACCCTGTCATTACCTTACGGTCAAGAGCATGACTGCCAATCCGATATATTACCACAGAAAACAACAGCCAGACGATTATGATCAACAACAATCCATAAACGGGTATATTTATTTCCCAATATGGCAATGCAACCCGCACGATCACAACGATTGCCACAATTTCAATGATGTTGGTAATAATTGCTATGATTAGTCTTGTATTTGGTTTCATGGACATGTCCCGGGTATTATACCTTAATAAACCTCTGAATTTATGACATTCTTCCTTAACCCTGATATAACTTGCCAATTGCTTTAATTACATTCCGATGAATCCATTATGATTTTATAGCAGGCTATGTTATAATCTGCTTTTATTATAATGTTGATGGAGCCTTTTACCGATGACGAAAAAAACCGCCCAAAAAGATAAAATAGATCCAGAATTAGACAGTTTTATTGAAAGCGTAAATAAAAAAGACGAGCGCAATGGCCTCAAGATTCGTTTTGCTTTCGTAAACCGCAAACGCAAAGGCTAATTTCCGAACGGGTTTTTACAGTCAAAATCCGGCAAGAAGTGCATATTTGATTGTAACTGTTGCGCAAATATCCTTTTAAAACCTAACTTTTGGGCCAGCTTGAGTACATACAGGTATTCCTGCCTTGTTACAGGTCTTGCTATTTCCTGATATTGTCCCGCGCGATGACATGGATAGTACTGACTCATCAGACTCAATCCAACGTCTGTACCAATCTTTTCTGCAAGCCATTCAAGGCTTTCTTGGCTTCCGGCGATCCCATTCGGCAACACCAGATGGCGCACAAGCACCCCTGCCACCGCTACTCCCTGTTTGTCCACAACAAGACCTCCAACCTGGCGATACATTTCTTGAATTGCCTGCCGGGTATGCTCAACATAGTTAGTCGCGCCTGAGTATCTGCGTGCCATTTCGTTGTCAGAGTATTTTATATCTGGCAAATAGATGCTGATAATTCCATCCATTTCCGCCAGGGTGTCGGGCGAATCGTAGCTATTAGTGTTATATACAAGCGGCAATGTCAGCCCTGTTTTTGCCGCCAGGTTTAAAGCGCTAACTACTTGAGCTACAACATGCGAGGGAGAAACCAGATTGATATTATGACAACCAGTTTTCTGTAATCCAATCATGCAGTCAGCCAGCTCCTTTACGGTTATCTGGTTGTTTATTTGCCCCTGGGAATTTTGGCTTATCTGATAATTTTGGCAATACACGCATGCCAAGTTGCAGTTGCCAAAAAATATTGCCCCCGAACCCTGTATACCGGAAATTACCGGCTCTTCTCCATGATGATCGCAAAAGCTGGCTACAATCGGATTTTTCCCGCTGTTACAATAACCCATTTCTCCGCTTGAGCGGTTAACGCTGCACTTTCGCGGGCAAATGTCACATGTTTCCAGGCGATGGTTTAGTCGAGCTGCCCTGTTTTCCAGTTCGCCTGAAATATGAAGGGAAATATAGGATGGCTTATTAACCTCATATTCCACATTAAACCTGTATCATTTCTCCATACATGATAACTTTGTTATCGCTTTCTCAAGTCTTTCCAGACACTTCTTCCTTCCCAGTACCATCATCGTTTCAAACAGGGGGGGAGATACTGTTAAACCAGTAACCGCAACCCTGATAGCACCAAACAACTGCCCAGCTTTCAAGCCAAGCTCTTCTGCCAGCGGGCGCAAACTCTGCTCAAGACTGTCATGATCAAAACTCTCAGAGCCTTTCAGACATCCAAGTGTTTTCTCCAATGCGTTCACAGTCGTACTCATATCCATTTTCTTACCAATTAACAATTCGGCAGGATACTCGATATCTGGTGTAAAGAAGAAGTAAACCAGCGAAGGTATTTCTTTCAAGTTTTTGGCTCTTTCCTGTATCAGAGGCATAATCGCTATGACATATTCAAAATCAAGCGGCCGTTTAACCGAGGGCGGTAAATCCCTTTCCAGAAAAGGCAGAGCCAGCCGGGCAAGTTCATCCACCCTCAGGGCGCGAATATATACTCCATTCATCCAGTCCAGTTTTTCCCGATTAAACACAGCAGCGGTTTTACCGATGCGTTCAAGGCTGAAATTTTCCACCAAAGTCTGAATAGAAATGATATCTGTTTTATCATCGAGAGACCACCCTAAAAGCGCCAGGAAATTGACCATGGCTTCAGCTAAATACCCATCATCACGATACTGAGTCACTGATACCGCTCCGTGACGCTTGCTGAGTTTGGAGCGGTCCGGACCAAGTATCATGGGAAGATGGGCAAATTGCGGGGGTGCGATGTTCAACGAACGATAGAGAAGGACATGTTTTGGAGTTGAAGAAATCCACTCCTCCGCCCGCATTACATGGCTTATTTCCATCAAATTGTCATCAACTACATTCGCCAGATGATAAGTAGGATAGCCATCTGCTTTAAGCAGAATGAAGTCGTCAATAGATCGATTTTCAAAGGTCACCTCACCTCGAATGAGATCATGGAAAGAAGTATTGCCCTCAAGGGGTGCCTTGAAACGGATTACTGGTCGTGGGCAGGATGCCAGGCAGACAGCTCTATCTCCCCGGGATAAATCCCGGCATATCCGGTCGTACCCCGGCGGCTCTTTGCGGGCAATCTGAGCTGCTCGCATTTCATCAAGCCGCTCTGAACTGCAATAACAATAGTACGCATCCCCCTGGGCAACCAGTTTTTCAGCTGCTTTTTTATAGTACTCTAATCGTTCAGACTGGCGATAGGGACCATATGCACCTGGTTTATCCGGCCCCTCATCCCAATCCATACCCAACCACTTTAAACTGTCCAGGATAACCTCAACTGCGCCATCGACAGTTCGCGCTGTATCGGTGTCTTCGATTCTGACAATAAAGCTGCCATTCTCGTGGCGGGCATATAACCAGTTAAACAGGGCGGTGCGGATATTTCCAACGTGCGGATAACCCGTTGGACTGGGTGCATAGCGCACCCTTACAGGTTTTTCAGACATTTTACTTTCCTTTGTCTTGAACAAATATTTCAAACCACTCAAATTGAGCAGTTTCTATCCGATGTTGGCTTCCGGTAACCGTAACTTCGGTTGTGGTATTTTAACTACCACGGTTAAAGCAATTTTATCGTGTAATCCCTGGCGGCGTTCATCAAACGCCAAGATTACAAAACCAATTCCCAGTGTCATAAAACATACCATATAGCCTAGAAAACGTACGATTGCACCCGAAAGAGTCAAAGGCGTACCGTCTTCTTTCAAAACCTTGACATTCATTACAATCTTCCCCGGAGTTTGCCCCCTCCAAAGCCAAAAAACCACACAATAGATAGCAGCAATCAGAACAGTTATACCAACAAAAGGATCGTGGTAAAAAAATGCATTCAACCATCCTTCAGAGTGCCAAGGCCGCGAGACCGAGAAAATCCAGCGCCACGGCGCCGTCAATACACAGTTCATGGAGCCAACAATCAATGCGTCAATTAAAAAAGCCCCAAGCCGCCGCCAGAATCCCGCATATTCAACGATAATCCTTTCTTCCTGTTCCAAACGCTCCCTCCTGGCCAGTTGTTTCGATTATAACACTGTTAATGGGGGAACTGCTATGAACGAATCTGTTTAAGTGCTTTCTCCAAGTCTTCCGGTAATCGGGCGGTAAATTCCAACTCTTCACCAGAAGACGGAAGCCTGAACACAATCTTGTAAGCATGCAAGAACTGCCTGGGGAGTATTATAGAGTTACTACCATATGTACAATCGCCAAAAATTGGATGACCAATAGCTGCCAAATGTACTCTTATTTGATGAGTTCTCCCGGTTTCCGGCATCACTTCAAGAAGTGTAAAATCATTTATATATTCCACTACCCGATAACCGGTACGCGCTTCCCGCCCGCTCCCGTTAGTAGTAATAGCCATCCGCTTCCGATGGCTTCGGTCTCTAACAATAGGCGCATCTATAAATCCGGATTCCGGGGAAAGATGCCCTCTTGCCAGGGCAATATAAGTTTTTTTAACTTGCCGGTTTTTAAACAAATTGGATAGATAAAGATGCGCCTTTGGGTGGCGCGCAATAATGATTAGGCCTGAGGTATCTTTGTCCAGTCGGTGAACAATACCGGGCCGTTCTGCATCTCCACAAGATATTTCCGAATTATAGCCCAAAATAGCATTTACAAGCGTTTTATCAGGGTGCCCGGGACCTGGGTGGACAGAAAGACCAGCCGGTTTATCTACGACAATAATATCTTTATCTTCGTACACAATGCTGAGCGGTATTTTCTGGGCAGTTAAATTTGTTGGGGTTGGTTCGGGTACCATTACGGTTATCTTATTACCTTCGGCAAGCCGGTAACTTGGCTTTGAAACAACACCATTCACCCGAACTAAACCATCTCTGATGAGCTTTTGTATACGCGCTCGGGAAAAGTCTTCCAATTTCCCGGCTACAGCTTTGTCCAGCCTTATACCGGCTGTATCGGCAATAAAGTTAAACCTGGCCTCCATTAGCGCCTTCCGTGTTTCTGTAATTGATTATAATCAACACGCCTAGCATTATTGCCCCTATCGATATTGCCGAATCTGCTACATTAAATGCAGGCCAGAAACTAAAATTGAGAAAATCCACAACAAATCCCAGGTTATAACGGTCTATAAGATTCCCTAAAGTCCCCGCACTGACAAGCCCCATAGCCAGCTTACCTGGCCAGGTATTCAGAAAGGGAATAATATCACGCATGTAAATAATAATCCCCAACATTATTAACAGGCTGATAGTGGAAAATATTGTAAAAAATATTGCTCCGTCCTGGAAAATCCCAAAGGATGCTCCGGTGTTCTGAAGATATGTCAGGCGGAAAAAACCTTCCGGCGGGCGTGATTCACCAACATAAAAATTTGTTCGGATGCAGAGCTTGGTAAGTTGATCCAATGGAACCAATATCAACACAGGTAAGAAATATGGACCTAATCCTTTTAATCGTGCTTTAAACTGCAAGGACTTTTCCTTCCTTCATTTGGCTGATTTACAATTGATGCATAGCCGGGCTTGGGGCAGAATTTCAAGTCTTTCATATACAATAGTCTGACCGCACTTTTCACACATGCCGTAGCTACCATCGTCAAACTTTTTTAACGCGTCTTCAATATCGTTTATCTGCTCAAGAAGGCGTTTTTCCATTGCCATCCGGCTTTCAATTTCGGCAGTTTCGGCAGCTTCCTCTTCTTTTTTACCGTAAGGGCTACCCTCGCGCCGGTTATCTTCCCCGCCAATATCGCGTATTTGCTCCAATTGCTCCTTCAGACGCAACAAATCGGCTTCCATTTTTTCTTTCAATGCTTTATATTTTTTTTCTACCACTGGCCGCTCCTTGCGTTCACCAGCCACCGTGAACTTTTTTATATGTGAGTATGTACTTACGCTCAGGTTGGATATTAAAAGAATGGTGGAACCTTAAACGGCTCCTAGCGATAGTGGCAACAACTAAAGGCAAGCTCTCTCCGATGGCGAACTACAGAACGCGTGCATCCATAGCGCCAACTCCCATAGCTATGAAATACGCTAACAGTGCAGAATAAATAAACCTTGCCTCTCACAAGACTAGTTTAGCCTATCCCTGTTGTTTTAGCAACAGGTTGTAAGGGTCCAGTACATATTGGACTTTTCAGGGTTAGCGATAAATTTATCCAGATAATAACGCAGGGGAGCCTTTTTGCCAATACCCCGGTGAACCTTTTCGGTGTTGTACCATATAAGGTATTCC
>JAQUNW010000005.1 GCA_028717385.1 Dehalococcoidales bacterium
TTCACACGCAGGGGGTCACTGGTTCAAATCCAGTATCGCCCACCACTTTTCAAAGCTAAAATAACCCTTGTGATTCATTTTTGGATATACAAGTTGCCAGTTACCATGCTTAGGTTGTCTAAAGCACAGGGGTATTAAAAAGGTAATAACCAGAATCGTTTAATCCCAGATTCCCCCCGGGGGGGGTCAAAAGAAGGTTTATTTGACACTTCTTATAGGGATGCCATAATAGATTTCCCCTATAATCTGTGCAATTTCTTAACCTTTTTCGCCCGTACCTTGTGCCCCAGCTTTACTAGCTCGTACCACAGGACAGAAGCAACGGCAAATCCCAATACAATGAAGAACTGTGTAACCGAAAGGGCTTCTAGCTTTAAAAAGCCGGAGAATGGCGTATAAAGGATAGTTCCAAGCATGACCAGCGTGCCTGTGTTAACTGCCCACATTATCCGATCTTTAGCGAGAGAAAACATTGATTGGATAGCAAAATTCCGATTAGAACTGTTTACCTATACGAGGAAAAGGTTGGCCAATATGATAACAGGAAGTCCCATCGCACGGGCAACAGGAGCGTTATCTGGATTACCTGCCAGCGTTGCGTAATACAAACCGAATGATCCAGCAAATATAACTAAACCCTGCACTATACTTTTACCAAGCAGCTTGCTGTAAGCATTTGTTCCTTCGGATCTCGCGGGCGACGTTCCATGATGTCGTCTTCTGCGGGCTGGCTCCCAAGCTAAAACAAATTAATATCGTCATGTTGCCTTGGCTCCATGTAATAATACAATATATCACAACAGATATATCACTTCGTTAAGAAGGTTATTAACTAAGCCAGTCCTGATGGAAGAAGAAAAATGGTCAGAAAGGATATTTTAGGGATCGAAGGGACAACAAGGATATCACCATTAAACCAGAATTAAATGTTCATAATAATTTACAAGGGACTGTTTAAGAATATTAATGCGGTTTTATGCCGTTGTCTGAAGCATCAGTACTTTCTCAAAGCTCGAAACTCTCAACCGCAAACCGGCGGACTGTTTTTACAATAGCAGGGGCCCAGAGCCATAGTGAAGTATGCCCCAAAGGGATCCATTTGATGGGCGGTTTACCGCAAGCTTCCCAGAAATCAATTGCTGCTTGCCTTGGGATATATTTATCATACTTGGCATTTATCATCTGAACGCGTCGGTTTTTTATGTTGCTTGCATAGGTCATCGGGTCCAAAAGGTAACCGGGGAACGGTGCTTTTACATTCTGGAACCCATTTCGTGAAACCTCATCAAGGTAAAGATTGTATGCGTGTTGTTTTTCGTGGTATTTCTCCTCACTCAGCTTTGACGATTTTTGGTAGCGTCGGTTCTGGCTTAGCCATTCAATTTTGGGTGAGTTCCCTCCGGATACAATAAAGACCCCTGCCTTTATACGCTGATCTGCTCCCATAGCGATGGAAGAAACAAGGCCGCCAAAGCTGATTCCCAGTACGCCTGTATTTTCAGTATTATATTCGCCATTATCGTCCGCCCAATCGATTATTTGTCTTATATCGATTACTGATAAGCGGTAACTTTGGAACCATTCTTTGTCAGAAAACACAGGAAATTTTTGTTTCATCGGCAGGGGCATTCGCTTGGAATGTATGGTGAGGTATGGTATGCAGCAGGCTATGCCTTCTTTTACTAATTGGCGAGCAATCAGCTTGCAGGGGATGATACTCAAGTCACCCATTCCATGTACTAATATCATTAAGGGAAACTGGTGTTGTGCTTGGGGCAGATATAGCTCGCTTTTGACTACGCCGTTTTCAGCATACCCTGTATCGATAGCGCTTCGAAATTGTAATTTATAATGATGGAAATCCGGATACTTTTTGGTTAATGATATTTCCACATTATTATTGCCTTTATGGTATTCGTAGGGGTTTGCTAACACTGATTCATTCACAATACCTGATCCTGTTTTGTTATTTGTTTGAGTGTGTTTTGTGTTGTCCATATAAACCTTGTTTTGTAACCGTGACTGCAACAGAATACGCGGATTAAATATTATTCCTATTATAACAATTTCCTAGTGAATGTTATCCTTTATTCGTACAGTAACGTTGTCGAGCAGCGTTTGTTAGCTTGCAGTTGTAGCGAGGATTTGCGCTTGGTTTGAGCGTTTGCGATCCAAACTCTGATCTTTTTTCATTGACGTTAATGCAAAGCAAATGATATGTTAATTCAAAGACGATTCTCAGAAAATAACAATAAAAAAGTTTCCTCAAATGGATGCCCATTATCTGGCATTGCCTACCTTTAAATAATTATTTTATGAGGGAGAAAATAATGGAAGAAATATCAAGCAAATCAAGATTGGCAGTAGCCTTGTTCGCCTGGTTCCTGGGAGTTTTTGGCGTTCATCGCTTTTATCTGGGGAAAATAGGAACCGGGATTCTGATGTTGGTAACCTGTGGAGGGCTGGGTATCTGGGCATTTATTGATTTTATATTAGCTGTAGCTGGAGTCATGAAGGACAAAGAGGGCAAGCTGATTAAAAACTGGTAGAAAGCCCAATTTGGGTTCTTTGTTACTGGCGTGTTAAAAAGCCAGTGCTTTGTTAACCTTGGCCTGCTACCTCGATTACCCCCATTTGTAGCAGTTTGTTGAAATAAAATTCTGCTTGGCTGCCAGCTGGTATCCATGAAGCGAAGTCATGATAATAAAAAATGCCAGCCGTGCGCATGGTATCGATTATCCCTGCCCATTCAGCAGGTATGTTGAAGCGCATGCGTGTAACGGCATTGTAGCATTGTATGCCGCCTTCAATCTGAATAAGGTCCAGTCTTTTGATGGCTAGCTGAAATGCAGTATTGCTTGTATCCAGTTCTACATCACAAGGATGAATCGTTTCTCCTGGCAGTCGAGTATTAACCTCAGCGGCAAAAGCCTGATAAGCTCTGTGTACCGCTTCTCTTTGCTCAGCAGTCATTGCCGGATCGTGTACTCCCAGGTGGTTCAAGCTGAATTGAGCTTGGCCAGCAATTGGGGAAACAGTGGTTGCCTCCAGTCCATAGGCACTGGGGTCGCTCCCTACTTTTGAAGAACGTGTAGCTTCGAAAGGGAAACAGGAAACGAAGTTAAAACTGTCTTCGAGCTGGCTTACTACTTCGAGCGATTCCATTGCTTCTTGAAAATTGGTTGATGGTAAATCAGGTATCAGGTTGATTTTAAGATTCAATCCTGCCTCTTTCGCGTTAAGCATAAAATCTATATTTTGTTGGCGATTGGCGCATTTATTCATGAGTTTCAGAACCCGGTCATTCATACTTTCGATTCCGACAGCAAGGAATTCGCAACCTGCCTCTACCATTGTTTCCATGATATCAACAGTAAAATGCCGATCGGCTATAGCAAAACTGTGCCACTTTACCTGGAGACCACGCTCTAATATAAGTTGACTCATGCGGTTGGCGAAAGCCGGTGGGATAGCTTCGGTGATAACCGAAAAACGATTTACTCCATGCTGTTTGATCTGGTACTCCATTTCATTTACAAATGAACTGGGGTTGCGGGAGCGGTATTTGGAACTGCCCCGGTATATTCCGGTGTAATCACAGTAATGGCATTTCCCCCAATAACAACCACGAGCCTGGACAATGCCAATTTCAGGTTCGTGTAAACTGTTGAGAATACCTGGTTCATATTCTGCATATGGCAGTTTATTTAAATCCAGGCCTTCGGCTGGCAAGTTTAAAACCACATTATCTCCTGATTTTGATGCCACTCCGGAAACCTTGTCCGGTTGCCATGTTCCCGACTGCTTTTGAAAGGTCAGTTCAGCCAGGGGATATTCACCATCTGATATCACCAGGGCATCGATAGAAGGATGAGATGTGAGAATATGGGTGATATTGTCCTTATCCATAAAAGATATGGTCGGGCCGCCTAAAATTATCGAAACATCGGGCTTGTGCCGTTTAAGATAACGGCTGAGGATCAGCGCCGGCCCCAGCTGGGGTCCAGTTGGAACCGAAATTCCTGCAACAATCAGATCATCTGGCAGGGTATTCAAGAATATATTCCTTTCCAAAAATGCCTGATAGAACTGTGTAAAAGCAGAGCTAAAAAACTCCGGATTGGTCAGCTCTGCCAATGGTTTATCGATACGGTATGGTTTAGCTGCCATATTCAGGAGGTAACTCAATTGTGAAGCATCCTCTCTGAAAACGTGCTTGCCTTGCTGATCGGTAAAAAAATCGCGATAGCGTGAAATCAAGCGTGCGGCTACTGCTGGAACTGATTCCGGGGGTAATTCAAGATCATCGCCAAAGTTGCCTGAAATCATGTTATTCAAACGTTCTGGATCCAGCAGGTATACAGCAAAATCCTCGTTTAAATCTCCTTGCACGGAGGCAATCCCCAGGGATGACAGGTATCCGGATAACACTGCAGTTGAAGGGTAGTAAGAACCAAAATTGGTTTCAACCAGCGGCGGGAAAAGCAAGGCTACTGCAGGTTTAACGAATGGCATGCATTTTCCTGATCTATCCCTATCCGGCTTTATTTTGGTAAGGCTCTGGTGATCTTTGGAAAGGCTAGCCATGTTATTCTGTTTTTGCTTCCGGGGCTGGCACCAAAATGTCGATAATTGGCGTGAGTGCAGCTTTATCAAATCCCACTTCAACTATGCGTATATTACGAACTTCTTCCGGCTGGGCAAATGACGCAGGTTGATTTTCTGGTTCATTCTCTACCAATGGTGCGGTTTCGGCAGAGGCTTTCTGAGAAGAGAGAGCTTCTGCCACTTGTGTTGGTATGGGGTATTTGGTAACAATAAAACTTCCCATTATTGGTTTAAAGGAGTCGTAATTCCTTTGTACAATATCCATCTCACCTTTTTCATACCATTCGGGATCGTCCATGCACTCTATGATGATATCGGGGCGTAAAAAGCGGCTGAAGTCGGATATCAAACCAATGGTTTTTGGTTGATTGTCGATATACAATACCATGCTTGGCCACTCTAACCGGGGCCGGGATTCCAATCCCTTAGATCTGATGGTGATCCATTCTCTCCTGGTGGTGGCATTTTTAGCCGACCAAGCGCAGTCAGTAAGGTCCGCCCCAAAAGCAATATAGCGGTTGTGGGTGCTTTCCCTGACGATAATGTCAGACATCATAAAAGATGGATCATATCCTTCGTGCCCGAGCAGTAGCGTCTCCAATTTCTGCGGTTCAAGCACATTTTCATCGAAGAAGCCCTTTTTCTCATCCGGCTGAAGTTCGTGGCACATAAACCTCATTTCGTCATACGGTATAGCCAGCGCTTGATCTGGTTTTAACAGGCTGGCTATAGCCATGATTAGCCACTTTTCATAACCCATCTTTATAATTGGAAGCGCATAAGAAGCGACCAAGCGGGCTGCTTCATCTTCAAAATCATCCAGAGTCAGTTCTTTTTTGAGTAGCATGAACAGTGGATCGCGCAGGGGGCGAATAAGCCCGTTAAGCGGATCTGTTATCATCCAGTCTAATTTGGAAGGCATCTTGATCTCTGATATCTCCAGAGCTGGCATTAGTTGGGCAGCCTCGGTTTTGTATTTATCACTCACTTCAAGGGCTTGGATCAGGATTTGAGGTGTTTTCTCCCTGATAAAAGCTTTTCTTACCTGGTTGAAGACGGTGTAAAAACCTTCATTCAGTTCTTTAGGGATAAGTGTGATCCCTTTACGGATAGTAATTTCGGGATTTTGAGCGATGAAATTTTCGAGCGCTTGAAAGGCTGATCGCCATTCACCTTGCATGGTTTCCTCCTGATGATTAGTTTCATTGATTTCCGTGTGTATTAAAGCACCTTTTTTAAAGCATCGGCAATAGCTGGTATCAGCTGGGCAATTTTTGTCGCCGGGGTTGGCCGTACAATTTCGCCCATGTGACGGTTAGCCTGAGCTGCCTTTAAGCAGGCTTCAGCCGGATCCATTCCGGACGATATCAATGCTGATACAATACCCGTAATTGTATCTCCGGTGCCGCCAATGGGTTCAAGGGCAGGGATCAGCGGATCTTTAACTACTCCGTAGACTTCCCCTTTAACCATTATATGATCAATAGCGGCTTTCACCAATAGATAATCAGGGGCATTGCCACTGGCATACGCTTCTTTACCCAGCCGGGCAATTTCAGTATTGTCTACATTAAAGATAAAGTGCTGTACATAAGCTGGATGAGCAGCCTCAGCATCGGCTATAAAGCTCAACTCGCCAGGATCCGGAGTGAACAAGTTGAATTTTGGTGCGAGTCCTATCGCTTTAGCATTGAGCAAGGCGCCAGCATCGGCAATGAAGAATGGCTTGGGAGTTGTTTCTTCTACTGCTTGTACCAGTTTTAAAAACGGCTCTCGTGTAGGTAAAAGATAATGAAGAGTGAGTACAGTAGATCCAATAGATGAGATTTCCTGGGTTAAATATTCAAGTATCTTGATAGTTCCATCCCCCATGCCGGTATCACCATAGGTAACCAGATGAGGCGGTTCGATACCTAGTGTCTGGCAGGTGGTAGCGGCTGCTGACGCCATGGCGGCAGTTCCCAAGGTGACGTACTTGCCTTCGAGGGCATAGTCGCCGATATCTAATCGGCCTTTCTGATACCTGCATGCACCCTGTGTCAAGGGAATACCATCAATCGGTATAGTTCCTGCGATAACTAACATCAGATCTTGCTCCTTTCTTCCCTAAAGAGTTCGGCTGCCTTCTGATAGGCATGCTCCATGGTATAGGCGCAGATAGTCTTTCCCAGCTCCTTGGGGGAAGGCCCTTCCCCAATCACGGTGTCAATCAAGCTCAGACCGAGCAAGGGTACATCTGGTCAGCCGCCACCGGAGATGTTAACAATAACACCAGTACCTTTCCGGTAGGTCACTTTCATATTCCCGCACCTTACCATTGTATAACCTGCATAGTCGGTCACCTTGATCAGCTGGGTAAGGTACACCGGGACCAACTGGGTGCCCTTTGGCAGGAACAATATATCCATAAAGAGGATGTTATTATTCTCAAGGATACGCTCTACTGCATCCACATCGTCAGCATTGATTTCCAGAGCCATATCGCAACCAGTGCGATATTCCGGAGGCGGCGCAACTTCATTTGATGAGTAGCCGGCATGCTCTAAAAAATGCTTACCACGCATGGCATAGTAAATGTAGTCGAATACTACCAGAGCTTTTTCCTTTTCAACTTCTTTGGTCACTTTTTCCTCCTTGGGGGAGATACTGTTGCCTAACCCGGCCAGTAGAAATCACCTGCACGGGAAAAAATTGATACCAATAGCACTGTATACCAAACATATAGCGAAAGGGCGGTTGTAATTGCCAGAGCGATAAATGGTCCTCGTACCTTGAACTTTGTGTCTGTCCAATAAAAATCGATTGCCTCTTCTGAACATGCTTCAACGCAACGACCACATTTAATGCATGAGCCTCCCTGGGGGTGTCCCTTGTCTACATCTTCCGGATTAAGAGCGAACATGCGGCAAGAGTTAACACAATCCAGGCATTTAACACAGCGTTCCTGGTTAATTTTTAAGCGAAATGGGCTGATGCGGTCGAGGAGGTTGATAATCGTACCGGCAGGGCAAATGTAGCAAAACCATCGTCTTTTAGTTAAGATTGGTAATATAATTGCCATTATTCCAAGAATACCAATCACCAACCAGAAAGCTTTCAGCTTGAGCCATAAAACCGGGTAAAAAAGGTTTACCAGGGAAAAACCCAGAAATATTGAGAGCAACACCAGCGCCAAAACCAGGCTGTAACGTAATATATTTATCCATGGCTTTAAAGGTCCATAATAAAATTTATTATTAATGCCAATCTTCTGCCTGAGAAAATCCAACCGCACAAATTCCCGTCTGCCTGATGCAGCTGCTTCTGGCAGGCCGCCAAGCGGGCAAATCCATCCGCAATAAGCTCTGCCAAACAAGAGGAGAATGATTGCGTAGGGCACCATGAATAGGGCGAAAGTGGCCAAGTTTCCTGGTATTTGAGTTTGCCAGGCATTAACCGAAGGCAAGAATTCAGCGCCTCCCCAGAAGATGGCTGGCAAAACCAATGGGTGGGGGAATTGCAAGGTTCCGATACCGCCGGTACCCGGAAAATAGTACCCTGGATTAAAATGATCCACCCATTGCATGAACTGGGTTGGGCCCCAGAGCATGATCAGCCCCGCTAAACTCAGGGCAATAACCGTAGCAAGTGCAATGAAAAAAGACCGCCTGAGGCGTTCAATCTTGCCTGACTTCAGGATATAGAATATCATCAAGCCGCTGATTAATCCCAGCGCTACACCCAATATTGGGTAAGGTTTGGAGTACCACCAGCCGTTGAAGGCTGCGGTAACAAGCCCCATCAACAAAGCCAGCCGGAACGGGCTTAACTTCATTGTCATCCTATTCGTCCACCGATGATGTCGATAAAGTTATTTAATCTTTCTTGAATATCACTCGTGTTTGTGTAAACGAGAGAAGAGTCGATGAATACTGGAGGTATTGCCAACTCATGATAAAGAGCATCACCAAGAGCTTCGTAAGACTTCATCAACGGTTTGTATTCCTGTGGCCCATAAAAAACGAGACCATGTACATTGTATCTCCTTGCAGTAGTGATCATGCGGTATTTCTGGGCGGTATAATCTTCCATATACAGACAGGGAGCATTATACAAATAGCGCTCAACCAGGTAATCGAAAGGCGCTGGGAAACCAAAAACTGGCACTCTTTTTCTCAGGAGCATTGATCCCGAACAGCTATAATCGGTTACAATAACTGCATTTGAGCCTTTTACCAGTTCAAGCAGTTCGTTGCTAATAAACCCGGCAAGCATAAGACGCGGTTTGGCATCAACAGGCAATCCCATTAGATTAATCTGGGCAAGCTTGTCCTGATGCTCCAGAAGGTTTCTTTTAAAAACTGGCCTTTCCAGGGAATACCCGGCTTGCTGCAGCTTGAACACATCTTGCCATTCTACCGGTGATCTCCCGCGTATTGGGTATTCATATAATCCCCGGAGGAGTTCCTTTATCTTGTCACTTTGGGTGATAGCCTTGGAGAGGTTAATAATATTAATCGGTTGTCTGTTAAATTGACCAAGGTTTTTTGCGAGCATCTTCAGGTTGTGGCGGAATTTAGCTGTGGCTTTATAATCGCTTCGGTAGCGGTTAACACGTGGCAGTTCCAGAGTAAATATTGATTGATCAAAACACTCTTTAAAACAATGCGTGGCTGTGTAGCTATCGTTTTCTGGACAAGTAATAATAAGGCTGTCAAGCACGTTCAAATCGAGTCCTTCAGCAAGGTTAGTCTTATGTTGGACGCTGCAGGCCTGCCAGCATTTGCCAGGTTTTTCTCCAATAGAACTGCCGGTTGGAATCAATGGCAAACGTAATGGGAACATGCCTGAAGCCAGAATAAGCTCTTCAGGTACCAGCGGGCAGAAATACCCGGTGACTTTTAATCCTAACTGTCTGGCATGCTGTATATTGTTCAGGATGTTATCGAAATCTTTTGATTTGAAGCCTTGCCGCCTGTGTATTTTATTTGCATTCATGATTACTGCAGGATTGTCGTCGTTCTTTGCCACTACCCCGTAGTCCTCAATAGCAGGTCCAGCCATTTGATGGTAACGATATTAAAGTAAACTATCCCAAGGTAGAAACCCGCTAAATAAAGCAGGGCGGATTGTCTGCCTTCGGCCGCCATGACGTGTTGTCTGAAAGGGCAACCTTCAGCAAAAACTGAGAAAAAGCCCATTCCCAATGAGCCGATTATACCGGCGATCAGGATTCCGGGGGAAGTAAAATCAAAACCAAGGGGGAAATTGGTAATCTCTCCCCCTATAAAATAGAAGAAAGTATATCCAACTGCGCCGCCGGCAATTAAACCGATTAATCCCTTTAAGCGGTAAGAGTCTTTTAGCATAATGAAATCTCGGATTCCGCTAATCGTACAGAATTTTGAACGTTGCCCAAGATAACCAATAACTATACCAAGTACCAGAGTTGCAATAGAAGCGATCATTGAGGGACTCCTTTCTTGGCTTTAAAGCGAATATAGATAATTGCCAGCACTACCCCGATCGCAATAGAGGCAAGAGCTATCAGTGCGGTTCCTGAACCGTAGGATACAAGTAAGGCAGTTCTGATTGGGCAGGACCCCCATAACAAGCCCAAATTAGCAACCAGAAAGCCAAAAATAATGGCAAGAAACCTTTTTCTCACCGGGCCCGGCTGGAATGCGAATTCTTTCTTGCGTCTGGCTGCTATAAAGGAGCCAATAAAAACGCCTGCCACAGTGAGCACTGGATATACGATAAAAGCATCTCTTATTGGCCAGTTGGTGCCAATCACTCGGTTAGTAAGCCAAGCAAAAAGGTCGTTGGGATGGCCGATAAAACTGATACCATATGCCTCGGGTGGTTGTACCTTGAAATAGGCCTGTACCAGGGCAGCCCCGAGTCCCATGATAACGCCGATTATAAATACTCTGTAAGAGCTTATTTTCAACTTCATATTAAACTAACCTCAGCCAGGTAGGGAAAGGAACTTTTGCCTTTTCCCCATGGAATGGGCAAGGATAACTGGTGGCTAGTTTGGCATCGAGTTGATGAGAACGCCCACCAAAGAACTCCAGGGTTACCCCTTCGAAGTTTACCCGTTTTTCAAATGTGAGGGTTGTCTTTGCTGGTACTTCTACAAACCATGGATAAGATAATAGAGTCTTGCCAGTTACCTCTACCCAAACTTCCTCGTCATCAACTTCGATTTGCATCATATATGATTCGTCAGGGTCATGAAAGGTGACTAATACTACTCCCCAGGATTCTGTATCCGTCCAATTCTCCAGGGTTAGTTTGACATCATAGGTGTACCTTTCAAAATCCCAACCGCAATCCATGCCAAGTTCATAATGAGAGACCATGTCGGATTCGAGAGATACTACTTCTATCCCGAGCACTCCTGTAATCCGTCCAGCGCCGTCACATGCAGGGCAGGGGACCTCGACGAAGGTAACTGCGGTTAACAGAACTAACCCGATGATGAAGTAGGTGTAAGCGTTGAATAATTTGTTTTTCACGATACGCTACACTCCTTTCGGGGCAGAGGCGAGGATCAAATGATACTCGCCTCTGCCATTCCATCTAACCTGATTATATATTGTTGTTAGTGTTTCGTCTCTAGACTAGTGCAAGTAACGCTTTTTTCACCATTCCTTTGGTGATCTGGATCTTGTATTTGTTATGTGGTAGAGCGGTTGCGCCTTTGACTGCTTCATCGCCGGCCGCAATGGCATTGGCTTCATTGATAGCCTTGCCTTTGATGAAATTTTCGGCATTGGTAGCACGCCAAGGTATAGGTGAAACACCGCCTAACACGATTTTAGCATCGCTAACATTTCCACCAGAAATAGTAGCAATGACAGCTACGCTGACCTCTGGGAAGTCGATAGCTTTCCGCCATGCCCACTTCTTGTAGACTTGTTTGGTGCCTGCAGCTGGTGCGGGTACCTGTATTTCGGTAATAACTTCGTTGGTAGCCAGGGTATTAGCAAGTCCACCGTAAAGGTCAGCGATGGGAAATGAGCGTTGGTTGGTAACTATAGTTGCCCCTAAAGCTACCAATACCGGAGCGCAATCAGAAGGGCAGACTGCAAAACAGCCGCCTGCTCCCCACAAAGCGCTATGTTTTTTGTTGTTACCAGGAACCATATAGCACAGCAAGCCGCCTTTCCTGAGGCAATAAAACTCATTGTGCTCAGCTCTGTAGTACCAGCACCGTACTGCCTGACAAAGATTACCGGCAATGGTGCCCATATTTCTGAGCTGAGGAGTGCCTACTTTGTGTGCCGCTTCAGCCAACGCCGGATACTTTGAACTGACAATCGTCGACTCATATATTGCGGTGAGTCTGGTGAGGGCACCGATCTTGAGCGTTCCACTTTCTTCTTGTATGTACTCCAATCCCGGAATGGTCTTGATGTTTACCAGTTTGGTAGGAGGATTGGAATAGATCATGCCTTTCAGTGTGCATAAAATATCGGTTCCGCCGGCAATGATGGCTGAACCAGTGCCTAATGCCGAGACCGCTTCCTGGACTGACGTTGCATTGACATGCTGATTTATCTTATTCATTTCGTATTCTCCTTAAGCCTTTCCCAAGTGTTTCAGAATGCGGTCGGGACTCATCGGTCGAGTGAATTTAGAGAAATCGCCACCGATGGCATTGTGTATAGCCATCAACAAGGCTGCGAAGCCTGACCCATTGGCTGCCGGTTCACCCAGACCGCTCATACCGAAAGGACCGGTAGCATTGACGCTTTCGGTTAACCAGCCACCATGAACATCATCATTGATATCCATGGCAGTGTGAGCTTTCATATCTATATGGGTTTGGTCGAGCAGGGCACCTCTTTGAGGATCATGGTGAACATCCCAGAGAAGGCCTTTTCCACAGGCTGTCCATAGGCTCGAGCCGATCTGACCTCCGGCAGTAACCGGATCAATAACTCGGCCGCAATCAGTAGTATGGGCGTGCGCCAATATTTCTACATCCCCGGTATCGGGGTCAACCGCGACTTCAAAAGCACTGGCTACGCCCTGGCGATGGAAAGCAGGAGTACCGATCGGTTTGCCCTGGAATGGCCTTCTCAGTACTTCTGCGAAACTTTTTCCCACACCGATGATAGGTTTAGATATTCTGGCCATGACTTCAGCATGGGTGAGAGATTTGGACTGGTCGGTCTTAACAAAGATCTTGCCATCCCTGGCATGAAGGTCATCGACAGCAACGCCCAGTTGGTTGGCAGCATGAGCAAACAGCTGCTCGCGGATATCCAGAGCTGCCATCAGAGAGGCGGAGCCGTTACTGGAAGCACCCTGGCTACCAGCTTGCATGCCGCCATCTGGAGCCTGATCATTAGTACCGTAGGACGAACAGTAGACCGCTTCGAACGGAAGCCCAAGAGCTTCAGCAATGATATTAGCCTGAGTTACTGAGTTGGTACCGTTCTGGTTGTTACTCTGGCCGGTGACGAAGTTACAGGTGCCATCGGTGTTCATATAGATGACCACTCCACGTCCAGCGCCCGAATGGCCATGCCGATCGTTGAAGCAGGCAATGCCTACACCGTGGAGCCGTCCGTCTGGTAGAGTTCTGGTACCGGGAGCATGATATTTTTGTTCATAGTTTATCTTTTCGTTTACAGCTTCAAGGCACATGCGGGTAGAAGCGCAAGTCATTGGCCGGCCGTTATCTTGATTGAGCATATCGTCGGTGATGGTGACCTTGCGCAGGTATTCCAGAGGGGTCATACCAATAGCATCAGCCATAGCGTTAAGTGCTACGCATAGAGTGAAAGCTGCTTCGGGGTGCATCAGGCAGCGATGTCCGGCTCCAAAGCCGGTATTAGTGGCTACGCCGTAAGTTTCCTGGGTAACGTTAGGTAGGATATAGCTGCAGTCAATATTTTCCCAACCATTACCGGCAGCAGCGTTGAAGCCGCCGTGGCAGTACCATTTTTGCTGCATAGCGGTCATCGTCCCATCCCTTTTACCGCCGAGCTTAGTGATACCCTTCGGGGAATAGTGGTTGCGGCGTCGGATGGAGTGTAATCTTCTGGTACGCGAAATGGCTACTGGAACACCTGCTTTCTTGGAAAGCAGGGCACACAGAGAAGGTTCGCAGGTTTGCCCGCCACCGCCAAGGCCGCCGACACCGCTGGTTTGGCGGATATGGCAACGGCTCTGGTTAACTCCTAACTGAGAGGCGTATGTGCGGTTCTGGGCATGAGGATTCTGACCCTGGTCGTATCCGTATACATGCTCGCCTTCCCACCAGGCAACACCGGTAACCGGCTCAATAGTATTTTGAGTGTGAGGTCTGAGGAAGGGGGTTTCAACTTCAATGGTTACCTCGGCTTCTTCAAATCCTGCCTCTATATCACCACGAGAGTTACGTGCCGGGTTAGCCTGGACGTTGCTGTCAGGGAAAGTACCTGCCAGGGTAGAGCCGGGCTGCCAGGCTTCATCGGGATCGAGAACGAAAGGTAATTCCTCGTATTCAACTTCAATCAACTCAACTGCACGCTCGGCGATAAAGGGATCGGTAGCAGCGACTGCTGCAATTTCCCAGCCCCACACCAGCACTTCATCCGTCTTGTACTGGGGATTTTCCTGCATTGTGATTACAGCTTTAACACCTTCTAGTTCTTCAGCCTTGGAGGTATTGATGCTTTTAACTTTGCAGTGGGCATGGGGGCAGCCAAGGATGGCCGCAAAGAGTTTCTTGCCCGGGAAATAATCGTAAGGGAACATATACCTACCGGTTACAATTGAAGGTCCTTCATAAGCACGGTGAGGCTTGCCGACTACGGCTAAATCCGTACCAAATTCAAAATCTATGGGTAATGATATCGCCATTGCTAGCTACCTCCAGCGACAATAGTGTCAATAATGCGAGTATAATCGATGCAGAAGCATAAGTTCCCGGATAGGGCTTCCCTTGCTTGTGCACGAGTGGGTTTGGGGGTCTTTTTGTAAAGAGCAACTGTTGTCATGATATTGCCGGGGGTGCAGTAGCCGCACTGGAAGGTAGATCTTTCCAGGAACAGCTTCTGTACTGGGTGCATTTCCGCACCGTTGGCAAGACCTTCGATGGTTAATACTTCATGACCTTCAGCTTCACAGGCCAGTACCATACAGGCATATACCGGGGTACCGTCCATATGAACAGTACAGCTTCCGCATTCTCCGCGATCACAGCCTATCTTAGTGCCGGTAAGCCCCAGTTTTTCCCTAAGGACGAATCCCAGCGACCAGTTAGGATCAACCACTATGGGGTAATCCTTGCCGTTGACTTTGAGGGTTACCATACCTTCAATTGGTGCGATAGCCTCAAGGTGCTGGGCTTCGAGGTGGGCTTTAAGATCTGCCAGGGAAGAAAATTCCTGGTTATCGTAGGGGCAGAGATACTTGGTAACCGGATCGCCTGCTTCGTGAGCTGAGTCAACATGAGATTGCAGCGCAGCAAACGTGTCAAACTCTATGCTGTCGTAGGGACAGACGAATTTGGCGACTGTGGTAGTTACTTTTACTGTATTGGTTGCCGTCTCGGTAGTGGTATCACCTTTGCAGGCTGCAAGCAGGGCAGACGAACCGATGGCGGTACCGCCAACGACAATGCCGGTGTTCTTGATAAACTGTCTTCTGGATATCGAGCTATCTTTGGTTAACTCGTCTTTTTCGGGCATTAGATATTAATCCTCCTTTATTTGATTGTATGCCCATGAAATATGTTAAATGTTATGGTTGGCTCCACCTCCTTTTTTATCAGAATTCAGTCACTACGGGCGTATATTGTATTTTTCCCAACAGTCCACCAGCTGGCAAATAAAACCGTCATAGCACTGTCCCGGTGCCCGACTTTTATCAAGCCGTTCCTTTGTGGTGGTTTTAAGCCCGATCGTTGTTCTTTCTCCTATATGTTTGTTGGATGCCTTGTTTTTTTCAGTAACAATGTTCATCATCTGCTACCTCGATTATTGGAATGATGCATATGCCTCCGTTTACCAACTCAAACAATAAGCATCACCTCCCGAATAAAATATAAAAAGATTATGCAACCTATCGATTCAGTTGTTAATTTATGATTATGGCTGTATATTTATGACATAATAAGACTATCGTATTATTATTAATAAGAACAATAAGGCATTATACTTATTTATTTTCTAATACGGATTAATACTTTTTGCTCTTTACCTATTGAAATTGGATTCTATAAGTAGTACCATGGTGGTATATTTCGTGTTCTCGTATGTATCGGATGGAAATATGCGAGTATTGATAATAGACGGACACGATATCTTTCAGCAGGGGCTGGAAAAAATCCTGCAATGTGAGCCAGGCATTGAGGTGGTATCACACTGTGGTGCGTTGTGGGAAAAGGCAGTTATTGAAAACAAACCGGATATTGTAATCATTGATATCTGCCTGGAACAAATTAACCCCTTTGAACTTATAAGACAGGTTCTGCAAAGTGAACCCAATATCAAGTTCGTTGTTCTTACCTATTCCGAGTTGAGGAAAGATCTTATTTCATCGTTCGAAGCAGGGGTTAGCGCATATATCTCCAAGCATATCGATATAAAAAACCTTATACAGGTAATTAATCGCGTTTCCCGGGGGGAAGTAATCATTTACCATCCATCGAAAAAAGATTTCATCATCAAGATGCTTACTCGAGAAGAGCCTTTAAAAGGTGCACCCAGGGCAACAGCTTTAACCAGACAGGAACAAGTGGTTATGTCTCTGGTTGAAGAAGGTCGAACTAACCAGGAAATTGCTGATACTCTGGTGATTTCCCCGCATACTGTCAAAGTTCACATGAGAAACATCATGGAAAAGCTACAAGCGCCCACCAGGCAGAGAGCAGCCTATCTCGCTCGTGAACAAGGCTTGATAGATAGTTCCAATTAATTTTTACTACTGCTAGATTGCATTCAAACTGTTAACTGTGCGCTTAATTTCAGTGGAATAATTCTTAATAATTTACCTTAGCATCGCGCTGTTGTTTAATACCTGGGTACCATATAGGAATAAAACATCAGAACCGGGTTTAAACTCAATGAATTCCCCAACCAGATCTGTGGTGATATAACGCAGGTCGACCATGGTTATCTTTGAATAGCTCTCCAGCAGGAGGGGGGCGAGCGAACTGGCAAATGAATCGCGGAAAATTACCAGCTCCGCGGTGTTCTTAGCGTTTGGATTATCGATGGTGATTAATGCTTTTGCACCTGAGAGAAACAAATCATAGGGATCGATACCGTTGAACTCTTCCGGAACGTATACATTACTATAGGTGCTTGTTTCATAATCAAAAACAATGGCATGTTCAATTGTTGGGCTGGTCAGGTAAACCAGCGTATCCGCAGTTATATTAAGAGCAGCATGACCGTAATATGAACCATAAAAAGGGGAGAGCTCCAGCCGGGTATAATCTACTTCTGATGCAAGAACGCTACCCCCCATCGCTCTCAAGAGTTTATCTGCAACGTCGATAATCTTATTCTGACTCCAGTGGATATCGGTTTTGTAGTAGTCCTCAAGAGACAGTTCGGTAAAAACATCGATGTATTCAATATTAGAAACATTTTGTATCAATAGCTCGATCATTCTTTGGTAATCAATCGAAGGGTAATCATTTTGTGGGCTAGTAAAATAGTTTTTATCTGGAATCACCGAATAAAAGACGTTCATGCCCTTCAGGTATTTTTGATAAACCTGGTTGAATTTTGCTGCTGCGTTGATGATGGACTTCTCCTTTAAAGGATATTCAATCTTGATGATGTGGCCATCCTTGATATACATATTGTTATTGTCATTTTGATTCAGAAGAAATAACTTTACATAAGCTTTAAAGCTCCTGAATGTATCGCGAAGAATAAATTGGTCTAAAAAGTATTCTTCGAATTCTTCAAAAAAATCCCCGCTCCATAGTTTCTCCGGCGAAAATTGGGGTAGCTGGGTGAGCTTGCGACGTTCGGGATAGGAAAATTCATGGCTTGGAGTAGCGAGATTCGCCAGCATCAAGCCAGCGGAAAAAACTACAAAGCAGACTATTACCACTATATTTGCGTATTTTGTTTTCATGTTAAATTTTAAAATCTGAAATAAATAAATGGATTAAATGAACCATCCACCAGATAACCAGTGACTAACAACATTAAAAAAATTTGTACGGCCGGTCTGAGGATGCTGGTTGCTGTAACTAATGATTTATATTGACCTGTTTTTTCGGTGATATATTTCCATAGGGGAGTTGATCCAAATATCGCAATTGCAAATACCATCCAATAGCTGCTCAGGTAATAATTGGTTTCCAGACTGGTCAAAGGTATTCCAGTTAAGCCAAACATCGCTTTCAGTGAGGCTGTGCTTTCAGCAATACCATTAGTATTAAATATGACGAAACCTATTACTACCACCAGTAGCAGATAGCAATGACTGAACGCCCTGGGTAGCTTGGCGAAAAAATGTTTAAAAGTGTATTTCTCGAGTATTAAAAACAAAGCAAAATAAAGACCCCAGGTAATAAAATTCCATTCCGCCCCATGCCAGAATCCGGTTAGGAACCAGACTATGGCGACATTTCTGATCCATTTAATCAGGCTAACCCGGTTGCCGCCAAGTGGGATATAAACATAATCCCTAAACCACGAGCCAAGTGAAATGTGCCATCTGCGCCAAAATTCGGTAACCGATTTAGAGATGTAGGGGAAATTAAAGTTTTCAGGGAAGCGGAAACCCAAGATTCTCCCCAAGCCGATTGCCATGTCGCTATAGCCTGAAAAATCGAAGTATATCTGCAGTGCAAAGCCAATTGCCCATATCCAGTACAAAAGGACAGTTTTTTCATCTGTGTTAGAAAATATGAGTCCCAGTTCTCCCAACGAATTGGCAATTATTACCTTTTTTGCTAAGCCGGTAATGAAACGATTGATACCATAAGTGATATCTGCAATGGTATGCTTTCTATTAACCAGAGCTGCTTCAACGGTGGTGTATCTGACTATAGGTCCGGCGATTAATTGAGGAAACAGGGCGACGTAAGTAGCAAAGTTGATGAGGCTGGTTTGTACTTTTACTGTACCTTTGTATAAGTCGATGGTATAAGAAAGTATCTGGAAGGTATAAAAACTTATACCAATAGGCAGGGCTAAATTCAGAGGATCAAGTGTTGAGTCGAAAACAGCGTTAATATTATTAATGAAGAAAGCGTAATATTTAAAAAAACCAAGCGTGCTGATACTGACAACAACTGAAGATGTTAAAGCCAGCTTGCGGGCTTGGCTGTGTTGTGCTTTCGAAATCCATATCCCGTGCAGGTACGCCGAAATAATTGATAGAGCCATCAAAAGAGAATAAATAGGCTCTCCCCAGAAATAAAAGGCAAAACTTGCCAGTAGCAAGACGAGGTTTTTGTATTTTGCCGGAGCAAGAAAATACACGGTTAATACTACTGGCAAGAAATAATAAAGGAAACTTATAGATGAGAACAGCATGCTTTTCCTTTATAGAATGTTATGATTGCCATAAGCATGCCTGTTATGCTAATGCAAGAAATGCATTATACAAAGTCTGAGTCTCCTGATCACTCATTAACAGAAAGACAACATCGCCAATGTTGTCTACTATAACATTGGAGGGATCAACCCCGGTGCATATCCATTTCATGGGGTCGACATTTTCTTTAATATCAGTTTTTATCTGTTCGATGTCTGCGCCATCTTTGACACGAACTAGACAAAGTGAATAAGCCCCTGGTGACATTATTGGTTCAGATGCAATTCCTTCTTTGAATTGGATGTCATCTTTACCGAGATAATAGGCTACTCTATCCTCGGTTATTTCAGCTGTATATAAACCTTCCTCAATAAAATTGCGGAAAGATTCATCAACATCTGCATTTTGGTAAATGCTTTCCAGTATGCTTTCCAGGCTTCCTTCGAGGTTGTTATTGGGCGGGGTTGTGGTGTTTCCATTTTCTGTTTGGCATGCGAGCATGCTGAAGCTCAATGCTAAAACCATTAAGGGCAGGATTATTTTTTTCAAATTATTCTCCTTGTATTTTTTTGTTTCCATAGCTGCAAATGAGTGATTGTCTTTTTACTGCATGATATTAGAATTTTCCTCCTGGTTGTAATTAGCTTCATTTTATATAACGCAATTTCATAGAAATGGTTAGAAAAGCCTAATTGAGTATGATAACTTCAAATATTAATAATGCTATATTGACAGCAATCTGCAAACGGAAGACAGTGGTTCTGGAGCTTCGAATTAAAGCCTGAGCTTAAATTTGCATTACCAGGTCAGTCAATGAAAAAGAGTTTGGCATTGATTATTGCAATATTATTGCTGCTTGCAGGGTGCAGGGAACCATCTATCACAACCTCCACCTAAAAACTAGTTACTACACCAGGCAATCATGTGCCTACCGAGCTAACTACTCCGAGTGGCAATATCACATCCTCAACCGCCCCAAGCTCATTTACGACTGAACCTTCGACTCACACATCTCCAGTGTTCTTCACCTACACCGGGAATGGCAGGACGGGAACCCCGCTTTTTGAAAGCGATTGGTCTTATTGGAAGATCGCTTTCAGTACAAATTGGAATGGACAATTTACAGTGGAGCTAAAAACTGGTAAAACCGGTCATATAGTGGTTGACCAGGTAGTGAGGGCTGATGAAGAGTACCGGTCCTGTGTTATTGGTTATACCGGCTCGCCATTTTTTGTTGTCCTTGCTGCCCCGGAAGTTGGTCAATGGACAATCTGGGTAGAACCAGACCCATATTATTATTATTGAATATAAAAGATTGGGGTGCAGAGCAGATATTTTATTTCAAGTGTAATTAATAAGTGGTATAATTGCGGTTTAATTACATAGACAGAAAAATAATTGGAGAGTATTAATTAATGCAGATTGTAACCGATAGCGGCGTCGATACTACCATGTCGCCTCAGGAGATGGGCGAATATAATATCCATGTTGTTCCTTTGAGGGTAACGTTGGGGGGCAAGACATACAGAGAAGGGTTGGATATAAGCAAGGAAGACTTTTACCAGCTTCTTGTTGCGGGTAAAGAGCTACCTAGGACAACCCAACCCGCTCCCGGAGAATTTGCCGAGCTTTACCGCAATCTGGCCAAAAAGGATCCAGACATATTATCCATACATATGTCCAGCGGTTTAAGTGGAACTTATCAATCTGCCGTATTGGCTTCACAGATGGTGCCGGAGGCCAGAATCACCCATGTTGATACAAAGACCCTCTCTGCTCCCTCTGGCTGGCAGGTAGAAGCAGCAGCCAGAGCCATCAAAGATGGCTGGGCACTGGATAAGATACTTGAATTGGTAAAACGTATAAGCCAGGCGACGGAGACTGTATTCACCCTCGAAGAGTTAAAATACCTTATTCACGGTGGGCGCATTAGCCACATGAAGGGATTGGTAGCTTCAGTGCTTAACATCAAGCCTGTTATTGGGGTGGAGAAAGAGAAGGGTACTTACGTCCAAATGGCTTTTCTGCGCACTTTTAAGAAGGCGATAAAAGGAGTCGTGGATATAATCGAAAAGAAACATGCGGCTGGTTCCAGTTTGAGAGTCCAGGTGGTACACGCCCAGAATCCGGAAGGGGCTCAGGCTTTACAGGAGCAGATTGCTGAAAAGTTTAACTGCACATTCTTGCCCAAAATAGCTATGTCTCTGGTTCTTGGTGCCCATACAGGACCTAGTATGATTGGTGTTGCCTATGCAGATGCAAATGTGTTTTTGGGGATTCCGGCTTAGCTTAAGTTTGGGAATAAAATAAAAAGGCGGGAAGCTAATCCCCCGCCTTTTTTGTACTAATCTGATATTTAAACTACTTCAGTACTTCCATAAGCTGCTCGCTTAATTTGGTTACAACTTCTCCGTCATAATCCTCAATACTACCGGCGTCGCATAGCTTGGCCATCTCAGGATCGATTGGAATCTGCGCCAAAAGGGGTGCATTGGCTGCTTTTGCCATTTGTTCACCGCGGCTTTTTCCGAAGATTTCTATCTTCTTGTCGATTTCTGGTACATAGAGGTAGCTCATATTTTCAACTACGCCCAGCACTTTCTTTTCCATCTTATTAGCCATAGAAAGCGCCTTTCTGACTATCATATCTACCAGATCCTGCGGTGTATATACTACGATTACACCTGTAATCGGGAAGGATTGCATTACGGTTAAAGGGGCGTCCGCAGTTCCGGGTGGCAGGTCAATAATGAGGTAGTCCAGCTTGCCCCATAAAACGTCATTGCCAAACTGTTTGATGGCGCTGGCAATCAGGGGGCCTCTCCATATCACTGCTTCTCCTTCATCGGGAAGGATCAGGTTGATGGACATCATTCCGATGCCGGTTTTACTCATAACTGGCATGATGCCACTTTCATTGCCGGTAGGGGAGAGGTTTACGCCAAACATTTTGGGCATGCTTGGTCCGGTTATATCGGCATCCAGTATACCAACCTCATATCCTGCTCTTTTTAGAGCTATTGCTACCAAGCCGGATACTAGCGATTTTCCAACTCCACCTTTGCCGCTCATGACAGCAATGATATTAGTGATCTGGTTAAGTTCCTGGGCTTTGACATCAGTATACTCAACCGTTACTGTGCCGGCTCCATCTATATCCCCAAGGGTTTTTATAACAGTGTTTTTGGTTATTTCTTCCATCATGGGGGCAAGGCCAGTATTGGCAAGGTAAACCTTTATACCTTCATCCGAGATTATAATATCGCGCAGTAAATTGAGCTGCTCGATGGTACGCCTGGTACCCATAATGGTGATTTCTTCCAGGGCTTTGGTGACTGTTTCCTTATCAACCATTTATAATTCTCCTCCGGTGTTTATTAGTGCTGGCAAGTGTGGCCTCCCCCGGAATGGTCGCAGGTATCCCCTCCTGTTTCCAGGGAGCCGTTTATATAATCCAGTACGGCTTTTTCAGGATTATCTTCGATTACTCCGGTTACGACGGTAATGTTTTGCGAAAGAAAGAGTTCTCTTGCGTGTGCACCCATTCCCCCGGCGAGAATAACATTAGCTCCTTTTTCTCCCAGCCATTTGGGTAACAGACCGGGCTGGTGAGGAGGCGGCACAGCCAGTTCTTTAGACAGTATATTTTTCTGTGATTCATCCACATCAAAAAGAGCAAACTGCTCACAATGACCGAAATGTGCCGATACTGCTCCACCGCTAATAGGTACTGCGTATTTCATGTTTTATTCCCCCTGTATATTATTTTCTATATTGATATAATGCCACAATTTAGTAATTTCTTGTGTTATCTTCCCATTAGTATATTCCAAAACAGGTTTTCCATGAACCATCGCCTCGGTTACCAATGTGTCAAAGGGGATTTTGGCTGCGACGGGAATAGCGAGAGATCTGCAGTAAGCCTCGATTGATGAAGTATTACTTTCGTTTAAATCATACTTATTTATGCATACCACGGCTGGTACGCCAAAATGCTGGCATACCTGGATGATTCTTTTTAAATCATGCACACCGCTGAGTGTAGGTTCGGTTACCAGTAGGGCAATGTTTGCGCCCGCGAGTGAAGATATTACCGGGCAACCTGTTCCTGGTGGTCCATCTATGATAATATAGTCTGCCTTTACCTCCTTAGCTATGTTTTTTGCCTGTCGTTTTACCTCAGCTACCAGCTTGCCAGAATTTTCCTGCCCTATACCCAGGCGTGCATGTACCAGCGCCCCATACCTTGAGTAAGAAACAAACCAGTACCCTGAAAAACTTGGCTGCATTGTTATTGCTTCAACCGGACAGATATGGAAGCAAAAACCACACCCTTCACAGTTCAAAGGATCGATTATGAAATCAGTAATAGCATTGAAGCGGCATAGCTGAGAACAAAGGTTACATCTGGCACATTTATCCTTATTAATAAAAGCGACCTGCCCACCAGCGAATTCATGCTTTTCCTGGATATGGGGATCAAGCAGCAGGTCCAAATCAGCAGCGTCGACGTCACAATCTGCAAGTACCTTATTTTCTGCCAGCACAGCCAACGAGCCGACGATGCTGGTTTTGCCAGTGCCCCCTTTACCGCTAAGTACGACTATTTCTTTCACTGGCAATCTCCTGAATTCTGCTAAATGCCTGTTTAAATTTTTCCTGATATTCCGGTAAGCCTTCGACCAGCATGATTCCTTCGGAATAAAAACGGGCAATGTTTAAACTTAAAGGTATGGTTAGCAGTATGGGGATATTTTCTTGGTGACAATATTCTTCTACGTTAGAATAACCAATGCCTGAGCGGTTTAACACTAAGCCACAGGGAACGCTGAGCTGGGTTACGGTTTCAACTGCAAGTTTCAGGTCGTTTAAGCCAAATGGAGTTGGCTCAGTCACAAGCAGGCAGAAATCACTATCCTTGATAGCGGCAATCACAGGGCATGAGGTTCCCGGAGCTGCGTCTATAATGGCAATCTTTTTCTGGTCAATATGCTCCTTTACTTTCCTTACCACCGGTGTAGGCATGGTCTGGCCTATATCAAGTTTGCCCTGCACAAAACTGATATTACCGGCGGCGCCTGTTTCTATAATACCTATTTGATTGGGTGTTTCGCTGATAGCTTGTCTTGGGCAAAGATAAGAACAGGCTCCACACCCATGGCAGAGTTCGGGAAAAGTAAGTACAGTATCTTTTATGGTTACAACGGCTTTAAAGGCGCAAATTTCTGCGCATTTTCCGCAGTGATTGCATCGTTCCTCATTTATCAAAGGAGTCATGATAGAAACATAGTGTATATTGTTAATAGTGGGCTTGAGGAAGATATGACTATTGGGCTCTTCTACATCTGCATCGAGCAATTGTACTTCGTAGTCATTTTTTATTGAAGCGGCAAGGCTGGTTGCTACCATTGTTTTGCCGGTTCCACCTTTACCGCTGGCAATAGAGATAATCATGTATATTAAGATACCTCTCAGTTAATCTATACTGGAAGAGCGCCCTCAGTCGTTTTCCCTGCCTCCACCTTTACCGAAATAGCCGCTTACGTTGGGATTGCGAGAAAGAGAAAAATTTCTGTTTTTATAATCCTCAATTGCCTTTCTTGCAGTCCCGGATGCCCCGGTAATAATACCTATACCGGCAGCAGTAAGAATTTTGTGTGCATTTGGGCCGCAGTTTCCGGTTATTACTACCTCAACTCCTTTTTGGGCAATCATTTGAGCGGTTGAGGTACCGGCTCCTTCACCTGCTGACTCGCCTGTATTATTAACCACCTCGAACTCCATAGTGTCGGGATTGGCGATAAGAAATATTTCGCATCGGCCAAAGCGCGGATTAACTTCAGAATCAAGTGATGGATTGCTGGCAGAAATTGCAATTTTCATATTTACACCTTAAATATAATGAGCATATGCTCATATTAATAATATTCCTGCTAGTCTGGATGTGTCAAGAACTGGTGATATATGATAAAGTATTCTATTGGAACACTTGACTTGCAAATGTCAAAGGTGTTTAATAATACTCTAGGAACTGTTACTGTTATGATTACAAGAAACACAAGGCAAAAACAAGTTATTCTTAACATCCTCTCCAACACAACCAGCCATCCAACTGCAGACTGGATCTATGAGGAAGCCAGAAAAGTATTACCCAACGTAAGTAAGGGTACTGTATATCGCAACCTTAAGATTCTTAGTCAGTCGGGGCGAATTACCGAACTGAAAATCGATAAAGCTGCCCGCCGTTATGACGGTAATGGAAACAACCATTATCACCTCAAATGCGAAAATTGTAGCAATGTATTCGACTTGGAGATTCCGGTCAGAAAAGAGCTCGACCAATGGGCTTCAGAAAATACCGGTACAGCAGTTAACGGGCACAATATTGAGTTTTTTGGGCTTTGCCGAGGGTGTCTGGCAAAAATAAGCCATCCTTAATTTACGTTTTTTACTGACTTTAGATATGCAGGCTCTGGTCTGGCGCGTTCATCTGCCGGACTGATTAAATATAGCCGGGAGGAATCTATATGGCAGAACCCACCGATGGATGTGTTTCTTCGGCAAAGGGTCCTATTTCAGAACCTGCTGCTGAGAATGTAAAAAGAGCGAAGGAGGAAACTACCAGGATTATGACAGCACAAGTTGGCAAACCGGCACCGGATTTTGAGGCCGGTGCATATGTGGACGGCGGTTTCAAGAACATCAAACTATCAGATTATAAAGGTAAATGGACAGTACTGTGTTTCTATCCAGGTGATTTTACATTTGTCTGACCTACTGAGCTTGCAGCAGTTGCTGCCAGGCAGGATGATCTGAAAGCCCTTGGTGTACAGGTGCTTTCTGTTAGCACAGATTCACGCTTCACCCACAAGATATGGCAAGCTGAAGAACTATCCAAAATGGTAGATGGTGGTTTCCCGTACCCGATGTTGTCTGACCAGGGTGGTCGTATCGGTACGATTTATGGTGTTTATGATGTAGATGCCGGAGTTAATATTCGAGGCCGGTTTATAATTGATCCGGATGGCATCATCCAAGCTATGGAAGTGCTGACTCCCACAGTGGGGCGCAATGTAGCTGAACTTATTCGCCAGGTAAAAGCTTATCAGCACACACGTAAAACCGGGGAAGTAATGCCATCTGAATGGCAGCCGGGTAAGCCTACTCTCAAACCATCGCCAGCGTTAGTTGGTAAGGTGTGGGAAGTGTGGAGGCCAGAAACTCCCGTACATGAATAATTAGCGTAACAAAATAATCAACATACAAGCCGGGCTGCGTCTTTATTGCTCTATTAGTGCGAAGGTCGCCCGGCTTGCTAATACACATATCAAGGCTATATTTTCTGCTAAAAGGAAAAGGAGGCTAAAATGCAATTACCTGAATATGTTAGCAAGGAAGAAGTAAAACGGATTTGTAAAGAGATGGGTCTCAGAGATTGGACTAAAATTACCAAGCCAGCGGTAGATGACGAGGAAGCTGGGATAATTTTAAAAATCGTTAATGTAAATAATATGGATATCCCGCTTGAAGAGTTTCGCAGAGGGTTGGAGATTGAGCTGGAACACGGAACAATGTATGAAGATGCTAATGTAACCAATAATCACCCAGTGCTTACCGGTAAAATTGTACTCGCGCATCTAAAAGAAATGATGGATTATTACGAAAGGCTGGAAGTGGCGGAAATTGAGGGCGACCTGTTGAAAGCAATTATGGCTAAAAACATGGAGAAGGTAGAATCGAAATACAAAAAACTTGCTGCGGCCAAGGAAGAGCTTGCCAGGGTCATTTCTGATCAGATGGCTTAACTAGCTGGACTTGTGCCGGAGCCTCTTGATTTGATAAACTTGTTCGGTGATTAATTTGTGTGCTTCATTCACACAACCTCCCTCATTATTATTGAGTGGAGAAGGTATTGCGGGAGTAACTCAGTTGGTAGAGTGCCTGCCTTCCAAGCAGGTTGCCGCGGGTTCGAGTCCCGTCTCCCGCTCCAGTTTGACTTACCTAAACTGGTAGGTGAAAATGTAAACCTCGGGCTCGTAGCTCAGCGGCAGAGCGGACGGCTCATAACCGTTTGGTCGTAGGTTCGAATCCTACCGGGCCCACCATCGATCTTGTTACACAACTCAAGTGTAACATCCCCTTCGTTTAGATTGATCTACCAGCTTGCCCGGTGCGCTGCGGCTAAACTAGTTACCGCATTCGATACTTATCATGTTAAACAGTCCCAAAAGGTCTGTAACTGTAGTTGCTTCCTTGGCACTGCCGGTTTTATCCAGAACTATTTTTCCCTGGTGCATCATAATCAGCCGGTTCCCGTACATGGTTGCATAGCGTAGATTGTGAGTTACCATGATAGTGGTTATATTTTTTTCTTGTACAATTTTGTCAGTCAGGTCCATGATTGTTTCAGAGGTTCTTGGATCTAACGCTGCAGTATGTTCGTCTAATATTAAAAAATCAATAGCCGTCATGGTAGACATGAGAAGCGCTAACGCCTGGCGCTGGCCACCTGAAAGCGAACTAACCGGGGTATCCATCTTATCCTCTAGCCCAAGTCCCAGCTGGTGCAGCATTTCGCGGTAATGGGCAATTCTTTTTTTGTTTGTGCCAGGTGTCAGGGAAAAAGGCTTTCCCTTGTTATCAGCCATTGACATATTTTCCAGTATTGTCATTCCTGAGCAGGTGCCCATTGCCGGATTCTGGTATACCCGTCCGATACGGCGATGCCGCTTGAAATCTGGAATATTGGTAATATCTTCTCCGTTTATAAGAATACTACCGCAATCTACGTCTATCGAGCCGCAGATAATATTCAGCATCGATGTTTTTCCGCTTCCATTAGACCCAACTACAGAGACAAATTCACCGTCGTTTATAGACAGGTTAAAATCCTGGAAAATGCATGTTTCGTTGATTGTGCCTGGATTATAAATTTTAGAGACGTGTTTAAGATCAAGCAACGCTTTTCCTCCTTGCGCGCCGTTCGTGTCCCAGCACCAGTATTATCAGGAATAATACTGCAGTTACGAGTTTCATGTCTGTTGCTGAGAGGCCATATGTAATTGCAAGTGCTACGCATGCTTTATACAGGACGCTTCCAATGATTACAGAGCTGGTTGGCTTGATGCGATAGAAACGCTTGAACAGGTTTAGCCCGATGATAACTGAAGCCAGTCCTATAACTATAGTACCGGTACCCATCTGGATTTCGAAAAAGCGCTGATGCTGCGCCATAACGCTTCCGCTTAAGGCAACCAGAGCATTGGCAATAATCAGCCCGACGATTTTAACACTGCCTTTATCCTTAGCCAATGAAGTAACTACAATTGAATTATCTCCAACCGCCCTGAGGAGGTATCCGGACTTGGTTTTAAGGTACCAATCAAGCAATAGCTTGCTAGCTATAGCTACTATACAGATGATTATCAAGGTTTTATATGGCGAAAGGAAGCTAGGGAATATTTGGTTAGTAAAACCATTGTTGAAAATAGTAGTTGTGTTAAAAATTGGTACATTTGCTCTGCCAGCAATATGTAGATTAATTGAGTATAGAGCGGTCATGGTAATAATACCCGATAGCAGGTCTCGCACCTTTAACTTTACATGAATAAGCCCGGTCGCCAGCCCAGCCAGACCGCCGGCTATTACCGCCACAAGCATGGCAAACAAGGGATTAATATCAGCCGAAATCAGCGCTACTGTTACAGCGGCTCCAAGTGGATAAGTTCCATCAACGCCGAGATCCGGAAAATCCAGGATCTTGTATGTAATGTAAACGCCCATTGCTATGATGGCAAAGATTAAACCTTGTTCCAGTATGCTTATCAGCATATCCATTCCAGTACCCCTAAATATACACTTCGGGGGAATGCGGGATCTATACTGTTTTTTGCTCGCATTCCCTCGAAGATTTCTATAGCTAACATGAATATTTTATTCTTTATATCCGATAGCCGCATCTGCGGAAAGGTTCGCCTTGTTAATTTTCTGCTACATCAATAGCTCGGCTCGACAGTTCGCCTGGAAGGCTAATACCCATTTCTGCCATTACGTTGGAGTTTATGTACAGAAAACTTTCCTCGATAATTTCGAAAGGTATCTCAGACGCAGCGGCTTCTCCTTTTAGTACTTTGGCGGCCATTTTACCAGTTTGTTTTCCAAGATCGTAGTATTCTAGTCCCTCTGCTGCAACACATCCAATTTTTACCTGCTCGATTTCGCTTCCAAACACGGGGATATTTTTTACCTTGGCTGCTTCCAGGATGATGGGGAGAGAACCTACCACAGTATTATCGGTAAGGTTGGATATACAGTCTACTTTGGACAAAAGACCATCGATTGCCAGGGGGATATCTGCTGCAACGCTGATGCCGGTTTTCACAATTTCAAATCCGTAACCAGCGGCAAGCTCTTCGTAAACTGCGATGGCAGATTCTGAATTTACTTCGCTGGTGGTATAGAGTATTCCTATTTTGCTGGCTTCCGGCATGGTAGCGCGAATAAGTTTAAGCTGTGCATCTACCGGCAGCATATCACTGGTTCCGGTGATGTTGCCTTCATTGATCTGGGCCATAACGGGATCGGTTACTGCAGTAAAAATAACAGGTATGTTTTTCCCCTCGGCAGCATTAAAGGCTGCTTGAGCCATCGGAGTGGCGATTGCGCAGATCAAATCGACCTTTTTAGAAACAAATGATTGGGCTATCAGGTTCGATGTTCCGCCATCAAAATTAGCATCCTGATAATCTACTGTAAGGTTCTCTCCCTCTATGATGCCCTCTTCTGCCAGCCCTGCCAAAAAGCCTTCACGGCAGTTGTCCAGAGATCCATGGGGGCCAAATTGTCCAATTCCAATTGTATAACTGTCATTTGTACCGGCATTACACCCGGATACAATCATTGTTGAGATAAAAACCAAGGATATTATGGCAAGAATCCTTTTCACTTTTTTCATCACTCCTATTGGATTTTTTTTATTTTTTAATAAGTAAACCTGTTTTTAGTTCGTAAAAATATCTTTATGGCCCCACCGGGCCAGCACCTGGTATTTGGTTTATTCATGTCCCTCTCCTCCTTGTGATTTCAGGCAAACAAAAAGCCTCCTGTCCGTGAAGGGACAGGAGGCTAACCCGCGGTGCCACCCTTCTTAGCTTCCGGCTTGGAAGCTATCTCTGCGGATACAGGGGAAAACCCCGATATCCTGAGGTTTGATAACGCTCCTCTCTGCGTCCAGGCCTACTTGCTTTTTAGCTTTCGGTTGGCAGCTCCCAGATCCATTCAACCCGAGCGTAGAAACCGGTTCCCACCAATCCCGGCTCTCTGGATTCCCGTTTTCGGGCATACTAGCTCTGTTCTCAGCCTTTGTTTATTAAGTTTGATAAGAATAATATACCCTATTGAGCCTGCCTGTCAAAGGTTGAGGCGGATAAGGTTGCAGAATTAGGACTTCGGTTTTTAAGAATGTATAATAATGGCACACCGAATGATTTTAACCAGGTATCAACAAACATTATGCCTGAACTTTTAGCTTTATACGGGACCGTTGTATTTACTTCTATTTCCGGAGTAATGATGCCGGGACCTATGTTTGCTGCTACGCTAGCCAAGAGTTATAAGACTCCCTTTGCCGGCGCATGGATTTCGCTAGGTCATGCAGTGGTAGAAATACCAGTGATTCTGTTGATATATTTTGGTTTTGCCCGTTTTTTTCAGCATCAGATTGTCCATATAGCACTGAGTCTTACTGGGGGCGCCATGATTATATTTCTGGCGGTCAGTATGTATCGGGCACGCCACGATGTTGTAACAGAAAGGAGGGACGTGCCTTATAGTGCTTTTGTTGCCGGGATTGTAATGAGCGCGCTTAACCCCTTTTTCCTGCTATGGTGGGCAACAGTTGGAAGCATGCTGATAATGAAGGTGGTGCCGTATGGAGCAGGGGCGCTGACAGGCTTCATTGTCGCTCACTGGCTGTGTGATTTGGTATGGCTTTCTCTCATATCTGGCCTGGTATACAAAACCCACAACTGGTGGAGTGGAAAAGTGCAGTTGTGGGTTTTTGTCTTAAACAGCCTGTTTTTAGCAGGTTTTGGCGGTTGGTTTATTTATTCCGGCTTTGCTTCTATGCTTTAGCCTCCCCTTTATTTAGCCAGGGAACAAAGCGTTTCCATTCCTTTTTCTCCCATACAACGAGCAAGGTTGCTGCGATGAATATCGAGCTAAAAGTACCAGCAATAATACCGATAAGCATTGTAATAGCAAAGTTGGCAATGGTTGAACCAATAAATAGCAAAAGTGCTACAACTACCACCAATGTGGTGATGCCGGTATTCAATGAGCGGGTTATGGTTTCCACCAGGCTATGGTTAACGATAGCAGCGAAGTCACTATTGGGATGATTCAAGCGGTTTTCCCGAATCCGGTCAAAAATTACAACCGTATCGTTTACACTATAACCAAGGACAGCCAGAACACCGGTGACAAACATCAGGTTAACTTCCAGTTTAAAGAAAATAGAAAGTAGGGCAAATATGCCGATAACTACTATTAAATCATGTACCAACGCTAAAATTGCGCAGGTGCCATAGCGGAAGGGTTTGGGCATTCTTCGAAAAGCCCAGGTGATGTACAGCATTATACTGATAGCAGCAATCGCCACAGCTATGGCTGCATTTCTGGCAGTCTGCCGGGCAATAATCGGATCAACGTTTTCAAATGCAAGCTCTTCCAGGCTACCGAGCTTTTCTTCCAGAGCAGCTTCCATGGACGCTTTTTCTTCGGCTTTAAGTGTGAGGGTACGTATTAAAAAATCACCCTCACCAGTGACTTGCACAACGGCATTTTCATAGCCCAATTCGGATAGCGCTTGCCTTAGCTCATTCAGTTCTATGCCTTCTTCAAAGCTGAGGGTCAGGATTGATCCGCTGGAAAAATCAATTCCCATTTTTAAACCACTGGTAGCCAGTGTTACGATGCAGACGAGTAGTACAACGGCTGAAAGGGCAAACAGCTTAAAGCGTTTTCCAACAAGATCTATCATTATTTTTCGCCTCCCAGATATGGGCTGAACAGCCGTTTATTAACAGAAATTCTGGAACCTAAAAATAGACGCATGATAGTGCGGGTTACCACTATTGCGGTAAACATACTAACCGCGACACCCAGGAACAACGTTACCGCAAAGCCTTGAACGGAAGCACCAGCTGCGACGGTTGAACCCACCCAGAACAGGATTGCGCATACAATAAAAGTGGTGATATTCGAGTCCCGGATGGCCGACCAAGCACGATTAAAACCGGCTTCGGTGGCCGAACCCAAAGTTCTCCCTTTTTGTAATTCTTCTTTCATGCGTTCAAATATAAGCACATTGGCATCTACCGCCATACCGATAGAGAGAATAAAACCACCAATACCAGCCAGTGTAAGCGTAACCGGTATAAGTTTGAATAACGCCAGGGTGATGGCTGCATAAAACAGCAATGCAAATGAAGCTACCAATCCCGGTATACGGTAATAGATAATCATAAAAAACAAAACAAGTGCCAGACCGATTATACCAGCCTTCAGACTCAGGGTGACAAAATCTGAACCCAGGGTCGGGGAGACGGTCTGCTCGTAAATGACTTCCAGCGGAACCGGCAGCCTCCCAGCATTCAATTGCTGGGAGAGAGTAGTTGCTTCATTAAGGCTGAGACCTGTAATCTGCCCGCGATTGGAAATAACCGATTCAACGGTCGGGGCTATAGGCTGTCCGTCATCCCCCAGTAAAGGTTGGTCGCCTTCAAAAATACCCAGTCTTTGCCCTATCAAACGGCCAGTTACCTGCTCGGAGAGTTTTGCCCCCTCCTCGTTAAATTCAAATACCAGTATAATTCTTCCAAAATCGTCAGTGGCTGCATAGGTATTTGCTTTGAAATAACTGGAATTAAGGGTTTTTTGTTCTCCGTTGATTTCACCTGTAGCCGGGACCCATTCTTTCTCGCCGTCGTCGTCAATATCTTTATATTCACGAAATTCAAGCAGGGCAGTTCGGCCAATGCGGTCCTTTTCAACATCACTGATTGAGAGCCCGGGCAGACTGACTATAATCCGGTCTTCCCCCTGTTTTTCAATTTGGGGCTCAGAGACTCCAAGCGGGTTGATACGGTTGGTGATGACTTTAACGACTCCTTCAAGGATCTCATCTTTATTGCCATCGGTAATGCCGGAGAGATCGGCTTCGTATACCAGGCGAAGGCCGCCCTGCAGGTCTAGCCCCAGCTCAATCCCTCTGGAAAACAATACCCCGTCTCCCAGCGGAAATACGATTAACATAGAAACAACAAAGATAATCAGTATCACCAGAGATGCAATAATGTTTTTTCGGGTCATGTGCACTTAACCTTCTTATTTATGGTTTTATAATACCCTTACCCTGGCGATAATCACGATTATCAACCATAGGCAGGTCTTTACTACCTATTATTTCCCCGACAAGTTTTAATGCCTCGCCGCGCGTTGTGATATCCCCTACCGCCTGGGCTTCGGCAACTGCTTCCAGAATTGCCCTGATAATAGGCCCTGGCGCTAAATTAAAATTATCCAATAAATCGTGCCCGTTAATCAAGCTTGGCGCTTTAGTGCTTTCCTCCATTGCTTCTTTCTTGCCTATCACCATATCTGCAATCCGGCAGTGTTCAGCCCAAAAGCCAGCTTCCAGAGTTGGTCCTCGCGCGGCTAGATGATCTGCCAGGCTGAGAAATAGCGTGTCGATAGCTATATCACCGGTATCACGCAAGTAGCGGTAGATTGCCCTGCTGGTTGGCAATTGCCCCTTCTGATTCATTTGCACTGGCCTGAGGTGATGCAAGGTCATACCAGCTGCCATTCTGGTTTCCTTGATAGAAAAGCGTAAACGCGTAAGAATACTTTGGGTAATGGGTTCTCCGTGTGCCGGGTGTCCATAAAAACGTATACGTCCATCCTCAGTAATTGTGCGGGTATCTGGCTTGGCGATATCATGAAGCAGAGCGGCAATTTTTAATATTTGACGACGGTTGCTGTCAACCGCTACCGGGTATTCGAAATAATTTTGGATGTGGTTGTTCCAAGGTGCTATTTTCCGAGCGTCGCTAGCTGCATAAGGCCAGTTGCCCTTTCTTAACAGATAATCAACCGCATCTATGCATTTGACTGAATGGCCAAATACATCCCAATGGTGTTCCTTTGGTTGCTGGGTAGTCTTACACGGAATAAGCTCAGGGATGATCCCTTCGAGAATGCCCAATTTATCCAGTTGAATTATTACGTCTCCAGTATTGTCAATCTTGAATAACCTGAGCAATTCTTCGCGTACGCGCTCTCCGGCAATACCGCGAATACAATCGCTATTTTCCTTTAGTAAAGATAGAGTGTCACCGTCGATTTTAAAGCCCAGCTCCTGTGAAAGCCGGACGCATCGCAGGAGCCTGATGCCATCGTTTTTAAACACCTGTGGGGATACGGCGGAGATCGTTCTGCGGGAAATAGCATCAATGCCCTGATAGGGGTCAATTAACTCTGGTACAGTAGCACCTGGAACAAGATCGTTTGCTTTTTCAATTGGTAACGCCATGGCATTTATGGTGAAATCCCGCCGGGCTAAGTCATATAGAATGTCATCACGAATAGTATTTATGTCCAAATGTTTGACTGTTGATGCCGGTTGATAATCTTCAGGGAGAACTATTCTGGCTATATGGTTTTTCGAATCGAGAACTACGAAATGGCCATTAATAAATTCGGCTAGAGCCGGAGCGGTAATCAGAGCGTCACTTGAGATAGCCAGGTCAATATCTTCTGGAGTGCGACCCAGAATGCAGTCGCGCAGGTATCCGCCAACAAGAAAAGCGCTACCCGCGCTTTGAGAAAAAAAGGCTTCAACCCTGGTTAATAATCGGCTGTTTTTTTGGTTCAAGCCCCACCACGCATTCATAATTTATGATATTTCGTACGTTGAAACTATACCTTAAAGCAGTAGCAGGTTCAAGTAAATGTGCCCATTCAGGTTGGTATTGATACTTGTTTTGTTATTCTGTGTCTTCCTCGATGAGCACGTAAGTGCGAAGAAGGATCTTCCCCGTAATAGTGGCCGTTGTAACATAGGAGTGTTTCCCTATGTACGAGCTCTAATCTTAAAAGATTCTTTGCTCCATTTCGGGTATTACAGAGGATGCGGTAAACATCTGGTCTTAATCAAGCCCCAGAGGGTCAATATCCACTTTCCAGCGCGGGGGTATTTTTGTAGCTTCCAGAAGCACAGCCGGATCAGGACCTTTAATGATAATGCTCCAGCGGTAACGCCCTCTCAGGCGATGATAAAAAGCAGGAACTGGCCCAATCAGAGTGAGTCCGGCTATTCCGATCCGGCCACAATTTTCAGACAATTCCATCTTCAATCGTAGCGCCTCGCGCCTGCAAAAGTCATCGTTTGTATGCGAGAATATCAGTCTTGCCAGGCGGGAAAAAGGAGGCTGTTTCAAACTGCGGCGATAAGCTATTTCGGTATTAAAAAATCCTTCATAGTCATGGTTTGCAGCTGCTTGAATAGCGTAATGATCAGGAAAGTAGCTTTGGATAATAACCTTGCCTGTGGTGTCACCGCGGCCAGCACGGCCTGCCACCTGGCATAGCAGCGAAAAGGCATGTTCACCAGCGCGAAAATCCGGTAGATTAATACCAATATCGGCGTTGATTACCCCCACTAAGCTAACTCCCGGAAAATCCATTCCTTTGGCAATCATTTGGGTACCAATGAGTATATCGGCTTTGCCATCAATAAATCTTTTTAGAAAAGTACCATGTGAGCCTTTATTTCGGGTTGTATCAGAGTCCCAGCGTAAAATCCGCGCCTTGGGGAACAGGGAGGTGATTTCGATTTCTACACCCTGTGTACCCAGACCAAGGTACTTAATGCGTTTACTCAAACATTGGGGACAAATCCCTGGTATTGGTTGGCGCAAGTTGCAATGATGACATACCAATTTTTCTTCCTGTGGGTGGTAGCTCAAAGTAATTCGGCACCGCCGGCATACAGCTACATAACCGCAACTGCGGCACTGTACAAAAGTAGCTCCCCCTCTCCGGTTTAAAAAAAGGATAACCTGATCCTTTCGGTCTAGGGCAGTGCGGATTTCTGTTTGGAGAGCGCGGCTGAAGATAGACCGATTACCAGTTTTAAGTTCTTCTCTTAAATCCACTACCTCCACTTCAGGAAGTGATGAGGCTCGTCCCTGCGTAATTCTTTCAGATAATTTTAGTATCCGGTATTCACCAGTCGAAGCTTTATAGTATGTTTCGACGTCCGGGGTTGCGCTGCCAAGAACCAGGGTAGCATTGTTAATCCGGCACAACTCCTGAGCGGCTGTTCTTGTGTGGTAGCGAGGGGAAGTGTCCTGTTTATAGCTCCATTCATGCTCTTCGTCCATTACTACCAGTCCGAGGTCAGGCTGAGGGGCGAATAGGGCGCTTCTGGCGCCTATTACTACGTTATATTTCCCTTCTTTGATTTCTCTCCACTGGTCGAATCTTTCGCCCAGGCTCAGGGTGGAATGCAAAACCGCGACCTGATTAGGAAACCGCGCGGTAAAACGGTTGATGATTTGAGGTGTAAGGCTTATTTCTGGCACCAGCACAATCGCCTTCTTGCCTAATCTAATAGCCTGGTCAAGTGCTTGTAGGTATACTTCAGTTTTTCCACTCCCGGTAACTCCATGGAGGAGGAAATTATGCGAAGAGTTGCATTTCAGACTGCTGGTGATTTCATCAAGGGCGCGTTGCTGCATATTATTCGGTTTTAATGGGGGCCCGGGAGGTTGAGTTGAAACCGGAATTGGTCTGCGGATGATCTCCCTTTTGTTAACGGCAACCAGGCCTTTGTCCTCAAGAGCTTTTCTGGAAGAAATAGAACTGCTGGTTGCCTGGCTGACCTCTCTCCAGGAAACTGATGTTTTCACTTTTTCAAGATAATACAATATCATTGCCTGTTTTGGAGAACGGGCAGCCAGTTTTGCGGCTTCCTTACCAGCAGTTTCGTGGTCTACAGCAAGCTCAATAAAAACTTCCATCTTAGGGCTGATTCTGGCTGGGCTAAGGTGAAAGTTGCGGAAAATCAAGTTGCGTCTGGCGAGGCTTGATACAGCTCTCTGCGCTCTTTGTTTACCTAGTATTTTTTCAGCATTCTTTAATTCTAATAAACCGCAAGCAGTGATTTTTTCAAATAGTTCTCGTTCGTCGCTGCTGAGTGATTCGGAGCAAATAATGTCAACATCGGGATTAGCCACAAGAGTACAGAAATTTGAACGTCCAAATCCTGGGGGGAGCATTAATGCCAATGATTGAAAGAGGGGGCATCGGTAATAGGCTGATAACCATTTTCCTAATTGGAGTGAAGATAGTGGAAGTATGACTGGAGGGTCAACAATCCCCGCTATATCACGGGTTTGTTCATATTCTGGGGAATCGCCAGTGCTGATAACAATTCCCTGAAGTAACTGTCGTCCAAATGGTACCCATACTGCTTGCCCCGGTTGTACTTCCATTCCTTCCGGTATATGGTAACTAAAAGTAGGCTTAATACCGGAAGGTGAATTGACACTGACTTCGGCATACGGCAAAGGTAACCTCCCTTGCGTTGGCAGCTAGTCTTTGTTTTCGGTCTGAACCGGGCGCCGTTCTTTCAGACGGGCAGCCTTGGTGCTCAGTCCTCTCATATAGAATAGCCTGGCGCGGCGGACTTTACCGTGTCTTAATATCTCGACTTTTTCTACACGAGGGGAACGGAAGGGGAAAGTGCGTTCCACGCCAATTCCGTAGGCGACACGACGAACGGTGAAATTGCCGCCATCAAGCGCTTTTTTAACTTTAATTACAATACCCTGGAAAATCTGGGTGCGCTCTTTTTCTCCCTCGACAATTTTAGCGTGGACTTTAACACTGTCGCCGGGTGTAAGTTCCGGAATATCCGGGTTAGCTTCAGTGGTAACAAGTTCTTTGAATTCCATTGTTTTGACCTATCTCCTAATTCAGCTAATAAACCTAACTATTAAAGCATTATTAGGCTTATCTTGGCAAGTCCGAGGTGCGGGAGGCGGAGCACCTTACCTTATATATTATATATCAACTATTATTGTTATCCCCATTTACTGTGTCTCCCTCGAGGAGGGCGTATGCCCTACGAAGAATCTTCCCCGTAATACCCCCCATTGTAACATGGTAGTGTTTCCGTATGAACGAGCGCAATTCGTGTGAGACCCTTCGCTACGCGCAAAGGGTGACAGAAGTGTGCCCCAGGAGGTCCGATGCCGTTGTTATATATCCGCCTTTTCGGAGTTATCTGACCTGAACCCGGAAAGCATTTTTTCTTCCTCAGGCGTAAGTGAAGCAGAATCTAAAAGATCCGGGCGGCGCTCAAGAGTACGTTTTAAAGCTTGTCTACGGCGCCATTTTTCGATTTCCCCGTGGTTGCCGGAAAGAAGTATATCCGGAACACAATGATTCCGGTATTCAGCTGGGCGGGTATATTGGGGGTATTCGAGCAAGCCCCGGCTGAAAGAATCATCCGCAGCAGATTGTTCATCGATGACCCCCGGAATCAGCCTGATAATAGTATCTACCATCACAATTGCAGCAGGTTCTCCGCCGCTTAGGACATAATCGCCAATGCTTATTTCGTCGGTTGCCAGGTGTTGGCATATCCTTTCATCAAACCCTTCATAATGACCACAAATCAAAATAAGGCTGTCGCAGGTGGATAATTCCCGGGCAATTTTTTGGTTAAAAATGCGACCTTGTGGAGAAAGTAAAATTACCGGTTTTTTGGGGTTTTTTACATAAGGTTTGCCAACCAGATCTTCAACCGCTTCAAAAATCGGCTCCGGTTTTAGCACCATTCCAGCCCCTCCACCGTAAGGATAATCATCAACTACCTGATGCCGGTCGCGGGCGTAGTTACGGAAATTGTTTACATAAATACTAACCAACTGCTTATCTACAGCTCGCTTTATGATGCTGTTCGCGAATGGTCCTTGGAACATTTCCGGAAATATTGTCAATATATCAATCCGCATAATCATCCCCTGAAGTTGCTTGCCAGATGATTTTATCACAGGTTTACTATACATAACAAAAGAATCTGAAATTTCGGTAAATTTTTATAAAAAAATCTTGACAAGAGATATGTCTAGTAGTGTAGAATGGGATGTAGTGGGATGAAGTGGGAGAAAAGAGGCGTTAAGGGGTTCCAGTGTTTTTTGGAGAATTTGAATATCGGCTGGATGAAAAGGGTCGGTTTCCCATACCGCCCCGCTTTCGTCCGTTATTAAAAGATGGCCTTGTGTTCACCAGGGGTATTGAACACTGCATCACCGCATATCCTCTGGCAGAGTGGAAGAAACTTGCCCAGGAAGTTACCGGGGGCAGCGCTATCTCCCGCCAGAAACAAAGACGCCTCAATCGGGCTCTGTTTGCCGGTGCTTTTTTGGTACAGCTTGATGGGCAGGGGAGAATCACCCTTCCGCCAAAACTAAAAGAGCTTGCTGGCATTTCTGAAGAAGTGATTATTGCTGGTGCTAATAATTATCTTGAATTATGGAATCCTCAAGAATGGCAGGAAGAACAAACCATTGCCCAAGAGCAAGCCTGGCAGATAATTGAGAGCATGGAAAATGAATAATTCTGCATCTGGGTTGCATTTACCAGTGATGCTTGAAGAGGTTGTTCACGGATTGAAGGTGGAAACTGGAGGCAGGTACGTGGATTGTACCACAGGTGCTGCCGGACACGCGATGGCGATTTTGAATGCTAGTTCGCCCGGTGGGCAATTGTTGGGTTTTGAGGCGGATCCCCAGGCTGTAACTATAGCCAGGGAGCGCCTTTCTGATTTTGGATCATCAGCTTTAATTATTAACCGGAATTTTTCCAGCCTGGAAGAAGAGTGCCTGGAGCGGGAGTTTTTTCCGCTCAACGGAATACTTTTCGACCTGGGTCTTTCCTCAATGCAATTAGCTGAGACTGGTAGAGGATTCAGCTTTCAATACGATGCTCCGCTGGATATGCGTTTCAGCCCAGATCAGGACCTGAGTGTAGAAGAGATAGTTAATTCCTACAAGGAGGCAGAGATCGCTTCTATTATATATAAGTATGGTGAGGAGCCTGCCAGCCGGCGTATTGCAGCAGCCATTGTTAATCATCGGCCTATACATACAACAATGCAACTTGCTGAGGTTGTTGCCAGGGCGGTCGGCGGTAAGAAAGGGCGTATTCACCCGGCCACCCGCACCTTCCAAGCTTTTAGAATTGCAGTTAACCGAGAATTGGAAAACTTGGAAACAGCTCTTCACCAAGCTTTAAATTTATTGGGTCATGAGGGGCGGCTGGTGGTTATCAGCTACCATTCTCTCGAAGATCGTATTGTAAAGAAATTCTTCAGAGAAGAGTCCCGCAATTGCATTTGTCTCCCTGGTGCGCCGGTTTGCACCTGTTCTCACCGTGCGAGCATAAGGCAGGTCAATCGGAAAGTTATTACTCCATCAATGGAAGAAATTCGGCAAAACCCGAGGAGCCGCAGCGCCCGTATGCGAATTGCAGAACGGATCTTAGCCCGCCAGGAAGCAAGTCTGAATTCTGCAGGTCTGTTTTTTGTCAGCTTGACCGGCTGCCTGGCTGGAGTCGCTGGCTGTATGAGTCTCAACTAACCGGCAAGCATAATTATTATTTGGAATTATATATAACGAATAGAACAGGAGGAAGGGGAGGTACGGAAGATGTGAGCAATTACGCAAAATATTGATAGAAAGAAGTATGACAAAGAATAAGGAGGAACAAATGGGGAAAAAGTCAATTATAACCTCGATTGACGTTGGTACGACCAAGATCTGTACAACAATTGCAGAATACAACGATAATGGTGGTATCCGCGTCGTAGGCGTGGGGATGGCTCCGTCGCACGGGCTTCACAAAGGCCTTGTTGTAAACATTAATGAAGCGCGTGAAGCTATCCGGGATTCTGTCACGAAGGCAGAACAGGCTTGTGATTACCGGGTTGAATCGGCCTACGTAGGTGTCACTGGGCGCCACGTAAGTTCAATGAACAACAAGGGAGTGGTGGCCATTACCCGCAATGACCGCCTGGTTCGTTCTGATGACCTGAAGAGGGTTCTCACTTCAGCTCAGAGTATCAAGGTTCCTAATGATCGACGCTTGCTGCATGTGATACCGCGCGGTTACAGCGTTGACGGTCAGACTGGAGTAAAAAATCCAGTAGGCATGCATGGCTTTCGCCTGGATGTTGAAACCCATGTTATCACTGCCGCTGCGACCTCTATTCAAAATATGGTTAAGTGTATCCGTGGCGTAGGCCTGGATATTGATGATCTTGTACTGGAGCCGCTGGCATCCAGCGAAGCAGTGCTTACCGATGATGAAAAGCAGGTTGGTGTTATACTCGCCGATATTGGTGGGGGCACAACCGATATATGTATTTTCAAGGATGGAAGCATTTGGCACAGTTCAATTCTGCCGGTTGCTGGTTACCAACTGACCCGTGATATCGCCATTGGTTTGGGTCTGCCTTTTGATGTAGCCGAGGAAATGAAGAAACGCTATGGGAGCGTTATGCCGGTTTATGAAAGCCGGATGGAATCAGCCAATCCTATTTCGGCTGATGGGCATGGTGTTTCCTACCAGGATCTGTGCGATATCATTCGTGCTCGTATGGAAGAAATTATGCGCCTGATTTTACTGGAACTTCCCAGCGCAGATTATGAATCCCTGGTACCGGCTGGTGTAGTTTTTACCGGTGGATCCAGTAACCTCTCCGGCATCGAATCACTTGGCCGTGATATTATGCGGCTTCCGGTTAGAGTCGGCGTACCTTCTCATGTGTATGGAATAACCGATTCACTTCGTGATCCGGCATTTGCCACTAGTGTTGGCCTCTTGCTTTGGGGTGCAAAAAATTATGGACCGTCCGGGCCAAAAAAACGGGGCGGGTGGTTTGGTTCAACATTCCGTAAGCTGGCTTCTAGTCTGAGCCGGTTGTTTGGTTAATAAAAATAATAATCCTGTGAAAATATAAGGAGGAAATAAATGGCGAAAACAAGTTTTGTTCCCAACCCGGCCAAGATTAAAGTCATTGGTCTTGGTGGTGGTGGTTGTAATGCGGTTACCCGTATGGTACGGGAAGAAATTCAGGGCGTAGAATTTATTGCGATGAATACTGATGCCCAGGCTTTGGCCATAACCGAGGCTCCTACCAGGATTCAACTTGGTGAGAAGATTACAAGGGGTCTGGGTGTAGGCGGAGATCATAATCTTGGTTCAAAAGCAGCTGAAGAAAGCCGTGATGAGATCAAAGAATTGATCGGCGGAGCTGATATGGTCTTTATTACCGCTGGTATGGGCGGTGGAACTGGTACTGGTTCAGCTTCGGTTGTAGCCCAGATTGCCAAGGAAAGCGGTGCCTTGACAATAGCTGTGGTAACCAAGCCCTTTAGTTTTGAAGGTGCCCGTCGCAGTGAGGTTGCAAAAGATGGTATCAATCGTTTGCTTGGCAAAGTGGATACCCTGATCATTATTCCCAATGATCGTTTGCTCGATCTGTGTGATGCCAAAACGGGCATGGACTCAGCTTTCAAGATGGCAGACGATGTGCTACGCCATGGTGTACAGGCCATTTCCGAGGTGATAACGGTTCCTGGTGTAATCAATCTTGACTTTGCTGATGTTAAAGCAATAATGAAAGACGCTGGCCCCGCATGGATGAGTATCGGGCATGGTAGCGGTAAAAACCGCGCTGTCGATGCTGCCAAAGAAGCCCTTGCCAGCCCACTGCTTGATGTATCAATTTCCGGTTCGAACGGTATCCTGTTTAACGTTGTTGGTTCTGATGACCTTACTCTCTTTGAGGTTAATGAAGCAGCAGAGGTTATCAAACAGGCAGTTGATCCCAATGCAAATATTATTTTCGGCGTGGGTACCAATTCTTCCCTTGAACAGGAAGTACGCATTACTCTTATCGCCACCGGTTTTGTTTCCAAGACTGGATTTGATGAGACCAAAGATAGCCAAGACGAACTTGCCGGTCTGTTGAAAAATATCAAGACTGAAGATGAGCTTGATGTACCATCATTCCTCCGCAGGCCGTTATTCAGCCGCCAGAGGCAGGTATTTACACCTACCGATAAGATTGTCAAGCCAGAGAGAAAAGCGCCCACCAATCTCAGATTTGAATAACTCCTGTTTACCCGAAACAACTAGGGGGGGGCGGAGCCTGAAGGTGCCGCCCCCCTTCTTTAACACGCCATATAACCAGGAAGACTATTCGGATAAGACCTGCATATGTAACAGCGGGCACTATTAAGGGGAAGATCCTTTAGCAGTAAACTGCCTCAAGGCAGACACAGTTAATGGCCCGCACTTCTTCCGGATTATTGGGTGATATGATTCATTCATTAATTAATGAGCGCAGCGAACACTTTAATGGGGATTGCGCTTACCAGTAATCAAATTACCCGGTGCCACTTGCTACATGAGCAGGGGTAATTAATTGCCTTGTGCTCGTAATACAGGCTACAATAGGATTTATGAGCATGATTATTAAGCTTTTAGGTTTGCAGGAGCTTGAAATCGAAATAACAGGCTTGGAGAAAGCCTTAACAGATGCTCGGGGAAAATTGGGGGAAAGCCCGGCACTTCAAAAAGCAAAGGCAGATGCTGCTGCCGCTGAAACCAGCTACCGTCAGTTAAGCGACCGTCAAAAGGAACTTGAATGGCAGTCGGAAGATATTGATACAAAGTTGAAAAACGTCAATGAGAAACTGTACAGCGGCAGGGTTTCTAATCCAAAAGAACTAACCAGTTTACAACTTGAAGCCGGATTGCTGAGCGAGAAGGCAGCTGGGTTAGATGAAAAAGCCCTTGATGTTATGGAAAAAATGGAAGCTGCTGATCAAGAATTTTCCCAGGCAGCGGCAAGACTAACACAAGCGGAAAGTGCATGGCATGTTGAACAGCAAGGGCTTAAGCAAGAAATAGACAATATGCAACAAAAAATTGCAATCCTTGAGGAAAAACGCGCAAAAAGCGCAGATGAAATATCCCCCGAAGCTCTCCAGTTATATCAACGGGTTAAAATGCAAAAAGGGGTGGCTGTTGCTAGAGTAGCCCATGGCACTTGTGAAGGTTGCCGTATTAGCCTATCAACAGCCCAGTTGCAACGTGCACGAAGCGGATCATTGGAAAGATGTGCTAATTGCGGGCGAATACTATATGGTGAATAAAGCTATGCCTTATAAAAAAGTTGTTATTAATACCGATGGTGCCTCACGGGGAAATCCTGGGAAAGCCGCAATTGGTGCGGTGATAGCCGACGAACAAGGCGGTACCATACATACAATTTCTCGATGTATAGGAATCACAACCAATAATCAGGCAGAATATAAAGCATTGATAGAAGGGCTGGAGGCTGCTTTGAAACTCGATGCTTCCGAAGTGGCTATTCGGATTGATTCAGAGTTAATAGTTAACCAGGTTAAAGGGCGATATCGGGTTAAAAATCCCGCACTCAAACCGCTCTATCAACGGGTTACTGAGTTATTGGCTGGTTTTAATGGCTTTACGATTGAGCATATTAGCAGGACTTTTAACCAGGGGGCGGATCGTTTGGCTAATCTGGCTCTTGACGCGCATTAAACACTCTCTCTTTCAATTAAAATACTATCCTTCTCGTATGATATAATATGAGTTGCTGGAGTTAGGAAAACCGGATGGTCGCCATTTAGATAATGTAAATGGAGGAAAGTCCGGGCTCCGCCGGGCAAGGATGCTGGGTAACTCCCAGGAGGGGTAACCCTACGGAAAGCGCAACAGAAACATACCGCTCAATCCAGAATTGAGCAAGGGTGAAATGGTGAGGTAAGAGCTCACCAGCAGCCGGGAGACCGGCTGGCTGGGCAAGCCCCATCCGGAGCAAGGCCAAATAGGGGGACCTGAGGGCGCCCGGCCCGTCCCCGGGTTGGCCGCATGACCTAGGTGGTAACACCTTGGCTAGATAGATGGCCGTCGGCCTCCTTGAGAGGTTACAGAACCCGGCTTATAGGTTTACCTGGCTCCAGCAGTTAGAATCTTGAAACTTTCCCCGCTAAAAAGGAGTTTCTTTTATGTCCAAACCTTTGAAATGGCTCGTTGGCATCAGCGCAGGACTGGTTGTATCCGTGTTAATTTTTACTGGGGGAGTGATGCTGGGCAGCCATTCGTCGGAAACAGAAGATGATAATTTTGCTGCTATAGAAGATGCCTGGCGCATAATAACCGAAGAATACGTAGAAAAAGATAACATTGATACCGCTGCTCTAAGTCAGGCGGCTATCGAAGCTATGATGGATTTTATTGATGATCCCTATTCTACTTATCTCAATCGTGAATCATATCTCGAAACCATGAACCAGCTGGAAGGAAAGTATGAGGGCATTGGTACAGAAGTATCGATTGCTGATAAAGGGGTGGTAGTAATTGGTGTATATACCGACTCACCGGCTGAGAAGGCTGGGATAAAGCCTGGAAATATTATCACCGCCGTGAATGGGGAAGATATTGCGGGGATGGGTTTGATGGATATCGTGCTAAAGGTCAGGGGCCCAAAAGGCACTTCGATAACCTTAACTGTTCTTGACTACGAGGCAGGTACCCATCGTGATGTAGCCATAATACGAGATGAAGTTCATGAGAAAAGTGTACATTTCGACATGGTGGGAGAATATGCGCATGTTGTTATCAGCCAATTCGGTGAAAAAACCGATGATGAGCTCGGTAAAGCTTTAAAAGACCTGGAGGCTCTTGGTGCCCGAGGGATTGTATTGGATCTTCGCTATAATCCGGGAGGTTTGCTGGATTCCGTGGTGGATTCAGCCAGCCGTTTTCTGAGAGAAGGGGTAGTATTTACCGTAAAATATAGTGATGGCAGGGAAGAAGTCTATGAGGTTCGGAAAAAAGACGTAGTGACTGACTTGCCAATGGTAGTACTGGTTAATCAATTTAGTGCTTCCGGTTCAGAGGTTGTAGCTGGCGCACTCCAGGATCATAACCGCGCTTTGATAGCAGGCACAACAACTTTTGGCAAGGGCAGTGTCAATGTCCTGACCCCTATAGGAGCTGATCAGGGTATGTATATTACCATTGCCCGATGGCTGACACCTGACGGTCATATGATTGAAGGGAATGGAATTGAGCCTGATGAGCAACTTACTCTCTATGGGGAAGATATGCTCAACTGGGCGGTTGAGTATCTGCGAAATAGGTAGACTATCGCAGAAGTTGACCGCCAAAAGGGTGGTAGCCTATAATCCATAATTATCCTTAATGGCTTTTTGGGTTTTTTAACTTGAATCAACAATTAGATCCATTAAAATCAGAAGCTCGTACCGCTATGGATGCAGTCACCAATTGTGAACAGCTGGATGCATGGCGGATAAAATATCTCGGTAAGAAGAGCGCGATACTAGCCATATTAAAGAGCCTTGGCGCATTACCGGTAGAAGAGCGTAAAGTTGCCGGCTCAGAAGCCAACAAGCTTAAAAACGAACTCGAGGCACTGCTGAAAGAAAAAGAGGCAAGCTTTGCTGGTGGTTCTGCAAGACAGGAAAGAGACCCGGGTGAAGTTGACATTACTCTACCGGGAAAACCGGTTAATCTGGGTACAATTCATCCCATTACCCGCGTTCTTTATGAACTGGGCGAGATATTTTCGTCAATGGGTTTTGAAATCGTTGAAGGTCCGGAAGTTGAATGGGATTATTATAATTTCGAAGCCTTAAACATTCCGAAAGAACATCCCGCGCGGGACTCCATGCAGACTTTCTGGGTAGATTCTCCTCCTTCACAAGATGGCCGGGAAATGCTGTTGAGGACGCATACTTCTCCTATGCAGATCAGAGTAATGGAGAAACAGAAACCTCCACTTCGTATTGTGGTGCCAGGAAGAGTGTTCCGCTATGAAGCTACCGACGCTACTCATCTGCACATGTTTCATCAGATAGAAGGGCTTGCCATTGATAAGGGCATTACCATGGCAGACCTTAAAGGTTCTTTGTATGAGTTTTCCAGACGCTTCTTTGGGCCTGAGCGTAGGGTTCGGTTCCGTTGCGACTTTTTCCCATTTGTAGAACCTGGAGTGGAGATGGCGGTAGAGTGTGCGGTATGCCACGGTTCTGGTTGCCGTCTTTGCTCTCAGAGCGGCTGGATAGAGATTCTGGGCGCTGGTATGGTTCACCCCAGGGTGCTTGAAGCAGGTGGCATAGACCCTGATGAATATTCGGGATTTGCCTTTGGAATGGGTATCGAGAGAATACCTCTGCTCAGGTACGGTATCGATGACATTCGATTGTTTTATTCAAACGATTTACGCTTTTTAAGGCAGTTTTAGATATGAAAGTTCCGGTTAGCTGGCTAAGAGATTATATTAGAGAACCATTCGATGCTGATGATATCGCTCATCGGCTTACCATGGCAGGTACTGAAGTTGCGGGGATCGAGCGAATTGGCTCATCTTGGGAAGGTGTAAATGTTGGCTTGGTTATTGACGTACGCCCTCACCCTAATGCTGACCGTTTGCGGCTAGTTACTGTTGATACTGGCAGCGGTCGTAATGAAGTAGTCTGCGGAGCCCCCAATGTGAGTACTGGCCAAAAAATCGCTTATGCCAGAATAGGCGCCTGTTTGGTAGACGGGCATACCGGTCAGCCGGCGACGCTTAAACCGGCAAAGATCAGGGGAGTAGTTTCCGAAGGGATGGTATGCTCAGAAAAAGAGTTGGGTTTATCAGATGATCATGAAGGTATTATCGTTCTGCCCGATGACGCACCTCTGGGCGTGCCGCTTTCAGAATACATGGGAGAAACAATTCTTGATCTTGAGGTGACACCCAATCGCCCTGATATGCTTTCTGTTATCGGAGTCGCTTGCGAAACTGCTGCACTTTTGGGAGTGTCTCCGGTTATCCCTGAACCTGAATTTCACGGCGAGGGGGAATCTATCGACCATCTCGTCGATGTTTTGGTTGAAGCACCTGATCTATGTTTAAGGTATGCTGCCAGTCTTATTAGGGGTATAACCATTAAGGAAAGCCCCGATTGGCTTAAAACCAGGCTGATTAATGCAGGTATGCGCCCGATAAACAACGTTGTTGATGCCACTAATTACGTTATGCTTGAGTATGGCCAACCACTTCATGCTTTTGATTTTAATAATGTAGCCGGACATCGGATAGTAGTTCGTCGGGCTAATGAAGGTGCTTTATTTACTACTCTCGATGGGATTGAGCGAAAACTTTCCTCAGATATGTTGATGATTTGCGATGGCAAAGGGCCAGTAGCTATTGCCGGTGTTATGGGTGGATCAAACAGTGAAGTTACCCCGGATACCGCCGAAGTTTTACTTGAGTCGGCCAGTTTCCTGCCAGCCTCTGTTCACTTCACCAGCAGCAGACTTGGTTTGACAAGTGCTGCCAGCCAGCGTTTTGAACGTGGCCTCAGCCCGCACCTTGCCCTAAAGGCTCTTAAACGTGCGACATCGCTGATAGCTGAGCTTGCCGGCGGTGTTCCAGTTCAGGGAGTAATCGATAAAACACCCGGATTAAAAGCAGCTACTTTGATACCTGTGAAGCTTTCGAGGATTAATGGATTATTAGGCGCAGATTATTCACGGGAAGAAATTATCGATACGCTGAAATTGCTTGGATGCGAGGTGTCCACTGGCTCAAGCCAGAATGACATAAATGTCAAGCCGCCTTACTGGCGCAGTGATATAAACATCGAACCGGATGTTGTAGAAGAAGTAGCCCGTATAAGAGGGTACGATACTATCCCGTTAAACATGCTAGATAAAGCAATTCCTAACCAAACGCCGAATCCGATATTGGGTCTGAAGCGCCATTTGCGCCATACGCTGACAGGGCTGGGATTTAACGAGATACAGAGCTGGGCAATGACCAGCACTGTAATGTTAAAAAAAGTACTCAACCAGGCTGAGCTAAAGACGTGGCCGCTGCATCTCAAAAAACCAATGACAGTTGAACAGGAATGTCTGCGTACAAGCTTAAGGCCGTATCTGGTAGCATCTCTGGCCTCAAACCGGCGGTTTGATGATGGGGCAATACGTCTATTTGAACTGGGGGCAGTGTATCTACCTAGACAAAACGATCTTCCTGAAGAACCTCAGATGCTTGCTGGAATTATTGCTTCACCCTGGATTAAAGAACACTGGGGGATTAAGCCGGAAAAACCTGATTTTTTCACACTAAAGGGAATTGTTGAAGGTCTGCTCGCAAGCGTAGGTGTAGAAGCAGAATATTTACCCTCGGCTGATAGCGGATTTAAACCTGGTGTTCAAGCTGCGATTATGATGGGTGGTGTTCAGCTGGGTGTGCTTGGCGAGCTCCACCCCCAAGTGTGCAGGGAAATGGATATTAATGAAAGTGCATTTCTGTTTGAATTAGATATCAACCGGCTTTTACCATACACTCTGGTTGAAAGGAGCTATTGTCCAGTACCACGCTACCCGGCGGTGCTACGAGATATTGCCCTGGTGGTGGAAGATAGCGTTACTCATTCAATGGTTATGGAAATACTCGGGAGCTATCCGCTGATAGCAGATGTTGTACTGTTTGATATCTATACCGGAAAGCCTGTCCCGGAGGGGTCAAAGTCCATGGCTTATCGACTCACCTTCCTCAGCGATAAGAAGACCTTGACCGATCAAGCGGTGGATAAGGTACTTGAACAGGTTCTTTCACGCCTGGAGAAGCAGTTAGGCGCTACACTTCGCCGATAACCTGGCTGTTCGAGCTACCCTTATTTCAGTGTCATTTCCGTCTACCGCGTCGTCCTTGAGTCGGGTGGTAGCCCGACGAAGGATCTTCCCCGGATAGTACTCTTGGTGACATAAAGCGTTGTCAGGGTGATACTTGTCAGTATTTATTTCAAGAAGCAGCTAGGCGCTGTACTTTGCCGGAATAACAATCTTCTTAACCCTATCAACAATATCAGCAAGTCCAACCAGGTCTGCCTTTTTCTCCGAGCGCCATTTCAGTTCAACGCTTTCCTTTTCCAGTGTCCTGGGGCTTATGGTAATACGAAGTGGAATCCCTAAAAGATCTGCATCGTTAAATTTAACCCCCGGAGATTCCATTCTGTCGTCATAAAGAACTTCGATACCGCAATTAATCAGCTCCTGATATAATTGGACAGCTGTTTGCGACACCTTTTCATCTTCCAGAAAAAGCGGGCAAAGGTATACTTCATACGGTGCGATTGAAAGCGGCCAAATAATACCTTTTTCATCGTGGCTGGCTTCAATTACACTGGCAAGAAGTCGGCCGACTCCAATACCGTAACTTCCCATAACGATGGGCTTGGAGTTGCCCTCCGCATCGGTATAAAAAGCACCCATTTTCTCAGCCAGGAAAGTACCCAGCTTAAAGATATGCCCGACTTCTATGCCTCTGGTGGTTTTTAATGGTGCACCGCATTTAATGCAGCAATCACCAGCCGATGCCAGTGAAATGTCTGCAATGATATCAGCAGAGAAATCGCGAGGGAAGTTCACATTTTTAATGTGATAGTCTGGTTTGTTGGCACCGGCAACAAAATTGGTACCATTATTTAAAGACTCATCGGCTATGATCTTGATACCTGCCAGACCAACGGGAGATGCCGACCCGGCAACAAGATGGGCTTTTCCCACCTCTTCCGGGAGAGCCAGGCGTAACTCGTTTACCTTGAGAATGTTGTTTAACTTGATTTCGTTCACTTCAATATCACCACGGAGAGCAACAAACACAATCTCTCCATCAGCATAATAAAAGACAGCTTTAATTGTCTGCGTACGATCAACATCCAGGAACCTGGCTACGTCTTCGATGGTTTTCTGGCCAGGTGTATAGACTTCTTCTATGGATCTGGGTTCTGATGAAGAACCTGGCTTTTTGATGCTTTTAGCTTTTTCAACGTTAGCTGCATAACCGCACTTTTCGCAGTAGATGATTACGTCTTCCCCGCAATCGGTTACTGCCATAAACTCACTCGAGTCCTTGCCTCCTATAGCGCCGCTGTCCGCCTCAATCATGATTACCGGTAGTCCGGTTCTTCGGTAAATATTCTGATAACTTTTACGCATTTTTTGATAGCTTTCATTCAAGCCTGTTTCATCAAGATCAAAGCTGTAGAGGTCTTTCATAGTGAATTCTCTCACTCGTATCAAGCCGCCTCGAGGTCTTGGTTCATCCCGGAATTTGGTTTGTATTTGGTAGAGCATTACCGGAAGATCGCGGTAGCTTTTAATAAAAAAACTTACTAGATCAGTGACAACCTCTTCATGGGTAGGACCTAGAACGAGCTCTCGATCCTTGCGGTCATTGACCGGAAATATAATCTTACCAAATGCCTGGCCGCGCCCGCTTTTTTCCCAAAGTTCCCTGGGCTGGATTACTGGCATCGTGATCTCCTGACCACCGGCTTTGTCCATCTCATCGCGAATGATATTTTCTATTTTTTTTAGTGCGCGATGTGCCAGGGGCAGGTATGAATAAACGCCGGCTGAAAGCTGGCGAATCATACCTGCTCTCAACATAAGCTGATGACTTATGGTATCTGCATCGGCGGGTATTTCTTTTTGAGTTTTACTGATAAGTTTGGAAAAGCGCACTCTTTGTGATCTCCTCGTTAGTATTAAGTTAATTAATGTTAAAAAGTATAACAGTTTTAATTGTTTATAGCATGATTTAGTAACTCGAGAGATGCAGGTTTATTCACGGCTCAGATACTCAATCTCTTTTATTAGCTCTGGGATGATGCTGTCTTCGCTAATCGAGCGTATTTTTTGGCCATGCTTAAAGAGCAAGGCTTTGCCTTTACCGCCGGCTATACCGATATCAGCATCTCTGGCTTCTCCAGGACCGTTTACAGCGCAGCCCATTACCGCTACTTTAATATCCTTCTGATACGAAGATAGTCGTTTATTAACTTCTTCTGTGATTCTTACTACGTCTATTTCAGTACGTCCGCAGGTTGGGCAGCTGATAAGAACCGGACCACGGCTCCGTAGATTGAGGGATTTTAATATTTCGTAAGCAGCTTTGACTTCTTCCACGGGAGATCCGGTTAGTGAAACCCGGATGGTGTCCCCAATGCCCTGATAAAGCAATGGTGCAATTCCAGCGGTGCTGCGAATAAGGCCAGCTGGCGGTACTCCAGCTTCGGTAATTCCTACATGAAGAGGGTAGGGTACCATAGTAGCGATTCTCTGATAGCTTTCAATAGTTGTGGGAACATCAAAAGCTTTAAGACTTATTTTAATGAGATCAAAATCAAGCTCCTGGAGGAGATTGATTTCACGCAGGGCTGCAGATACCATTCTTTCTGCTACCGGGAGATCCGGGTCGATATCACTGGGGAGAGAGCCTGCATTGACGCCAATACGTATGGGTATTTGTTTGGCTTTGGCAGCCTTTACAACAGTAGTGATCTTTTCAGGATCACCGATATTGCCTGGATTTATACGCAAACCGTCAACCCCACTATCAATAGCATCCAGTGCAAGCCGATAGTCAAAATGGATATCAGCAATTAATGGGATTGATATATCATTCCTGATGCAGCGAATTGCTGCGGCTGCTTGTTTATCGGGCACAGCTACTCGTACCAATTCACACCCGGCTTCTTCAAGCTCTTTTATTTGGAGTATTGTAGCTTTCGTGTTGCGCGTGTCAGTTTTAGTCATAGATTGCACCACAATAGGCGCATTCCCGCCAATCGCTACACCCCCAATTTGAATAATTTTACTGTTTCGCCGGGTTATCAAGGTATGACGCTTCCTCCATCGATAATACGGATGATATCCTGGAAAGTTACCAGGATCATTAATCCCATTAATAAGGCGAAGCCTATCATGTGCACCATGCCCTCTTTTTGAGGAGAGATTTTTTTACCGCCCCTGATCCACTCCAAAAGTACGAAAACAATCCTCCCGCCGTCTAATGCTGGTAATGGAAGCAGGTTTATAATTCCGAGGTTGATGGATAAAAACGCGGCGAATTCCAGCAAAGGGCTTATGCCGGCACGGGCAACTTCACCAGTAAGTTGAGCGATGCCCAGAGGGCCGGTTACACCCCCTGCTGGTGCAGCGCCGGTCACCAGGGCAAGCAGTGAGTTTTTAAAGAGTACCAGGGTTTCAAACGTTTCGGTTATCCCCTGCGGAATGGCTTTCCAAAAAGGAAGATTTTCTTTAACTACCTCATAATTCTCTGCTTTAAGGAGGAAACCCACTGCCCCTTGATCCTGTGGGGGTTTCCAACGGGGAACCAGGCTAGTTTCGTATTCTGAGCTGCCTCGTTGGTATACAAAGGTTATCTTCTTACCCAGATTAAGCTGTATATAACGGTTAACATCGATGATGCTTTTTACCTGGTGGCCATTTACTTCTGTAATCATATCACCTGGTTGAAAACCGGCCATCTCCGCTGGGGACCCAGGGGCAATTTCAACAACTCCCACATCGCTATATGCTGTGTTATGCGGAACCATTAGAGCAATAGATATCAGAAATAAGGGAAGTACAAAGTTCATTAAGGATCCGGCGGAAAGCACCAATAGGCGTTTCCATGGTTTCTGACTAGCCAGGCTTCGTTCAATACTAGGATCTTCTTCTCCTGCCATTTTGGTAAAACCGCCCAAAGGTATTGCATTAAGAGAATAGACAGTTTCTCCATGTTTTTTCGAAAACAGGCGTGGAGGGAAACCAATGCCAAATTCATCGACTTTAATCCCAAAAGCTTTAGCGCTTCCGAAATGCCCCAGTTCATGGGCGATTATTACCAGCGCCAGTACAAAAAGAAAAGCTATGATTGTAATAATAATATCCATATCATTCCATGCCAATTACGTTTGCCCTTTTATAGGCACGATCAGCTTCTTCCTCTATAGTATTGATATCCGGGTTATATATTGGACGATGTTCATTAAGTACTTGTTCGATAATAGATGCAATACGCAAGAAGGGGATTGACTTGCTTAAAAACATTGCAACAGCAGCTTCCCCGGCGCCGCACAGGACGGCTGGGTAGGTTCCGCCATGTACCCCGGCACTCCTTGCCAGTTCAAGACAAGGGAAAAGATCGGTGTTCGGTTTTGTGAACGGGAGGGATTCAATAGATTTCCAATCAAGGCGAGGCAGTTTCGGATTAGTCCACCGTTCGGGATAGGTTAATGCATACTGGATCGGGAAACGCATATCGGGATAGCTCAATTGGGCCTTGATGGAACCATCCTTGAATTCGACCATAGAATGTACCACGCTGGGCGGGTGGACGAGTACCTTGATTTTATTATAACTAACACCAAAAAGGTGATGAGCTTCTATAATCTCAAGCCCTTTGTTTAATAAGGTAGCTGAATCGATTGTGACTTTTGGGCCCATCAGCCAAGAAGGGTGCCTGAGAGCCTGTTCAGGCGTAACTCTTGCCAATTGTTCCTTTGTGTATTTGGCAAATGGTCCTCCTGAAGCAGTGAGTATTAACCTGGCTATCGCTTTTCTTTCCCCCTTCAGGCATTGCCAGATAGCGCTGTGCTCGCTATCCACTGGCAAGATTCTCCCCTTGCTTTTACGGATTGCAGAAGTAATTATATCCCCTGCCATTACCAAAGATTCTTTGTTGGCAAGTGCTATCTTTTTTCCTGCTTTAGCAGCCCAGAGGGTTGGCTTGAGGCCGGTGATTCCAGCAGGTGCCATCAGTACCGTATCAATCTCCGGTAGAGTTAACATCTCTTCCAGAGATAGGTAGTTTGAGCCATTTATATCATGCTTGTGCCCCTGGAAGTAGACATACTTTGGGTGAAATTCACGCACTTGCTCTTCTAGCAGTACAGTGTTTTTCCCGGCAGCCAGTGCTATTATGCGGAAACGCTCCGGAAAGGAACGAACAATTTCCAGAGTCTGCCTGCCGATAGAACCGGTTGAACCGATTAAGGCAATTTGTTTTATACTAGCCATATTACGTAATAGTATACCATGACAACCGCAAAAACCACGCTGTCCATGCGGTCAAGACAACCGCCGTGGCCTGGAACAGTTTTTCCGGAGTCCTTGGCACTCATATTACGTTTGAAGATAGACTCAATCAGGTCTCCACACTGCCCAAAAATGCTAATTAAGGCTCCCATTAATATAGCCTCCAGCCAGCTGACGGGGAGGTTAAATAGAAAGACCACTAGTGGGCTGATTGCCATACTGCCTGCCAACCCGCCAATCGCTCCCTCCCATGTTTTGGAGGGGCTTATTGAAGGTGCGAGGCGTTTTTTACCAATCAGGCTTCCGACAAAAAATGCAGAAGTATCCGAGGCAAAGGTCGCAAACAGAGCCAGAAAGACCCAACCGGCTCCGTCTGGGAGTAATCTTAATGCTATCAAGTAGCTGAGAAGCAAGCCTGTGTATATTACTCCGGCGACGGTCCACGCCCAACTTAAAAAAGCCGATTCTTTTTGCGTTCTAAACAATAGCCATATCAGGCTTATGATAACACCAACAGTAAATATTGTGGATTGAGTAATATGACCGGAAAAATGAGGCCCGGCTATCAGAGCCGGGACCCAGACGAAACCGGCAGCCGTTAAGGGTTTTACCTTTTGATCGTGATTTTTTACCAGGTTAAAAAACTCAGAGAGGGCAAAGACCCCCCAAATTGCACAGCCTATTGTAAGCCATGGAATTGGGTGGTTAAACCATGTTGCGGTAATCACAACTGGAATTAGCAGGAAAGCAGTAATAAGCCTTTGTTGCAAGTTAGTCGCCGCCAAAGCGTCTCTCCCTGGATTTGAAAGCTGAAAGAGCTGCAGCCATTTCTTCCTGATTGAAATCTGGCCATAGTACAGGGGTGAAAAAGAGTTCGCTATAGGCAAGCTGCCACATAAGAAAATTGCTGAGGCGTAACTCTCCGCCAGTTCTTACCAGCAGGTCAACATCCGGCATTCCAGCGGTATAGAGATAATTACTGAATAAAGGTTCATCAATGTTTTCCGCGGGTACTTCATCGGCAACAAGCTTTTTTATGGCATCAACAATCTCGGTTCGTCCACCATAATCGAAAGCCAGGTTGACAGTGATACCAGTGTTGGTACGGGTTTTTTCTAGCGCTCGATCAATTGCCTTGGCTAGTTTTGGAGAAAGCCTGTTCATTCTACCGATATGCTTAATCCTGAAGCCCATTTTATCTAGCTTGTTACTTTCTCTGGTTACGTATTGTTCGAGCATCTGCATTAACTCTTTGACTTCGTCTGCTGGTCGACTCCAGTTTTCAGTAGAAAAGCTGTAAAGAGTAACGTACGAAATGCCCTTGGAGTCAAGATATCTAATGATATTCAGAGCGGTATTTGCTCCAGCGCGATGGCCTTCTACGCGGGAAAGGCCACGTCTTTCTGCCCAGCGCCGGTTACCATCCATTATAATGGCAACATGTTTGGGTATATATTGTTCCATTGGAGGCTATTTTACACTATTTTGAGGTGACAAGGGTAGCTGTATTCATTGTATTGCTCTGGAAACACTGCTAATGTGGGCAAGAAGACTATCCGGGGAAGATCTGTGTATGTTACAACGGGCACTATTAAGGGAAAGATTCTTCGTCGGGGTTTTACCCCTCCTCTAGAACGACACAAGATATGAAACGTGCTCATCAAGGATTACACAGCAGATGGCGGATGGCACAGCAGATGGGGATGAAACAGGTAATCTCAAGGATCCGGCTATACTTCCCTGAGCTCGGCTTCCTTTTTCTCCCTTTCCTGTTCAACCATGGCGGTAACACCATCAGTGAGTTGTTGAAGCTTGGATAACGTCATGCGACACTCGTCTTGGGAGATTTCCTTATCCTTTTCCATCTGTTTCAGTTTATCGGCAACATCACGCCGCACGTTTCTGATGGCGATTTTTGTATC